>NZ_RZSJ01000177.1:0-10393 GCF_003998025.1 Mesorhizobium sp. M8A.F.Ca.ET.021.01.1.1 | reverse complement strand
GTCTGGGTGCGCGGCAGCCCAGCGCAGCGCCTCATCGCCGAATTCTGCATCCTGGTGCCGTTCTGGATCTCGGTGCTGACGCGCGCCTTCGGCTGGGTGGCGCTTTTGTCCAACCGCGGCCTCATCAACACCTGGCTGCAGTCCATCGGTTTCATCTCCGAACCGCTGACTTTGGTGCGCAACGAATTCGGCGTCATCGTCGGCATGACGCATTTCCTCATTCCTTTCGCCGTCTTTCCGTTGGCGTCAGCAATGCGCAGCCTGGACGAGCGCGTGCTGCTCGCGGCGCGCGGGCTGGGTTCCAGCCGCATGCGCACCTTCTGGACGGTGTTCGTGCCGATGACGCGCTCCGGCATCATCGGCTCGGCGATGATCGTCTTCGTCTTCTCGCTCGGCTTCTTCGTCACGCCGGCGATTCTCGGCGGCGGCCGCAGCGTGATGATCGCCGAATTGATCTATCTCCGGATATTCCAGAGCCCGGACTGGGGACTGGGGGCCGCGATCAGCGTCGTGCTGGTGGTCTTCGTCGGCGCCCTGATGGCGCTGCTCTTCCGATACGTCAAACCGAAGCAACTGGTGTAGCGTGATGCCGACCTATCGCCCCGGACCCGTCTCGCTGATCCTCGCCGTGCTGGTGGCGCTGTTCCTGCTGTTGCCGCTGCTGGCCGTCATTCCGGTCTCGCTGACGCCGAGCCGCATGCTGGCAATGCCGACGGGTGAATTGTCGCTGCGCCACTATCGCTCGTTGATCGAGGACCCGCGCTGGCTCCAGTCGATCCTGCTTTCGATCCGGATCGGCATCGTCAGCAGCGCTATTTCAACCGTACTGGCGCTTAGTTTCAGCCTCGGCGTCTGGATGTTCCAGCCGCGCTTTACGGCAGCCCTGGTCGGTTTCGTGCTGCTGCCGATGGTTGTGCCGCCGGTGGTCTCGGCGGTGACGCTCTACTTCCTGCTCACCTCGATCTCAGGCGTCAGTTCCTTCTTCGGCTACGACACCTGGCTCGGCGTTGCCATGGCGCATTCGGTGATGACGGTGCCATTCGCGACCGTGCTGATCCTGGTCTCGCTCAGCCAGCTCGATCGGCGCATCGACCTTGCCGCGCGCGGTCTCGGTGCAAGCGTGTGGGAACGCGCCACGCGCGTCATTATGCCCAACATCAAGTTTGGCATCGTCACCGCGGCACTGCTCTCATTCGTACTCTCCTGGGAAGAGATCGGCGTCACCCTGTTCATCACCTCGGTCAACGCCATCACGCTGCCGCGCCTGATGTGGATGGGCCTGCGCGACAACATCGACCCGGCGATCGCGGCGCTTTCCGTGATATTGATCATCATCACCGTGCTGGTTCTGGCGGTGAGGAGCTTCGTGGTCAGGCTGAACCGGGAGAGCAAGCCGGTCTAGACAAACCGTACCGAGACGCGGCCAAATTTGCCCAAATCGCCGATCACTTCATCACCAGCCTCGACGCGTATCGGCGTCACGCAAGTGCCTGTGATCACCACCTGTCCCGGCTGGAGCGCTATGCCGAGGCCCGACAGTTCGTTGACGATCCATGTGAGCGCAATACGCGGGTCGCCTAACACCGCCGCGCCGGTTCCGTCGTGCCGCGACTTGCCCGAAACAAGACCGGTCACCGGGTGTTCCGCGAGGTTCACGTCACGCCATTCGTCTTGCGTGGGCTGGCCGATGACGAACAGATTGGCACAGGCATTGTCCGCTATCAGCTGTGGCGCACCGACGGCGCGGAAATCGTCGTAGCGCGAGTCCGGTATTTCTATCGCCGGATGCAAGGTTGCCACGGCATCTATCACCTCGGCGATTTCATAAGGCGCCGGGCGCGGCGGGATCTGCCGGCCAAAACGGAAAGCGAATTCGATCTCGGCGACCCGCATCTTGCTCGTCGCGAGCGAGACGGTCCCGCCAACCGCGACCGCTTTCTCTGCCAGCAGGCGCCCGGCCATCGGGCCGTCGACATTGATATGCCTTTGACCGGCAAGACTGGTTGCCGCGATCTTCCAGCCGAAAAGCGGGACCGCCGAACGATTCATGACATGGGCCTGGATGGCATAGCCTTCGGTCCGTGTCTTCGGGCGAAGCTCCTCAGGTATGGCGTCGAGATGGGTGCCATGGTCCCAATGGCTTACGAGCAGACGCGACGCGGCTTTGGCCTTTTGTGGATCGAGCATGGTCAGCTCCCGAATCTGGGAAAATGGCCCGCTGCCGGGCGTTGATGGTGCTTGCGGTGCGCAACCGGTATCGCTATGCCGCGTCCGCTGAGGAGATTGTTGGCAAGTCGTATTTTCGAGATCATCGGCATTCATCATCGAGACCACGAATCGGCAAACCTGTCCGTGCGGGAAATGGTTATATATGGCAAAGCGTCTAGAACGCGGAAGAGCTTCTGGCAGGCAAGGGTCGGTGGCGCAACAGGCGAGGGAAAGAACGATGACCGCGCCCGGTGATTTGCAGCAGGCCCTGTTCCTCAGGTTGAAAAGCGATGCGTCGCTGTCGACGCTGCTCGGCGGCGCCGGGCTGCTCGAGCGGGCAACCGACACCGCCGCCTTTCCCTATGTGACTTCAGGCCAGACCTCGGCTTTTGACTGGGATACCGGCGCCGAGAATAACGACGACCAGCTGATCACGCTGCATGTCTGGTCGAAGGCCCATGGTGAAGCCGAAACGCTTGCCATCATGGCCGCCATCAAGGCGCGCCTTGCCGACGCGGTGCTGGTGATCGGCCCGCGTGGACAGACGCGGCTGTCGCTTGAATTCACCGAGGCGCGTTATGATGAGGAACTGCTTGTCCATCATGGTCTGCTGCGATTCCGAGCGCTGACGCAGGAAAACGCCTGACGCGCTTTCAATATCATCGAAACGGAGTCTAGACTGGGCTTTCGCGGGGTTCACTGGTGGGGCGGTGAATCCAGATTGTCTATCTCGCGTTGCAGGGGTGTGGCGAGCATGGGTTCAGGGCCGTTCACTGTTCATTTCACGTTCAGCACCGATGCGTTACAACGCCGGGCATGAAAACGCTTCGCTCCCATTTCCGAACCGCGACCCTGGCGCTTAGTGCCGCCGGGATGTTTGCGTCGCAGGCAGTGGCGATACCGGCGATCGCGCCCGATCAGCCCACCCCGATCGTCCTGGCCGCATCCGACTGCTATGCGATCGGTCAGCAGGTGGCCCAGCAGAATGGTGGAACACTCGCCAAGGCCTCGGCGTCGACGCGTGGCGGCCAGCCGGTCTGCGTTATCGTCGTCCTCGTGCCGGGCAAGGACGGGCAGCGTCCGCGCCGCTCCGAAATCGTCGTTCCGCAGAACTGACGCAGTCTTCTCGTCCTACAGGGCTCCGTTTCCCAGGCCGCCGGAATCGGCCTATATCTGAAACCTCAGTCAACAGGCATTGGTCCCCGCATGCGCGTACTCGTCGTCGAGGATGACAAGGATCTCAACCGGCAGATTTCGGATGCGCTGGTCGATGCCGGTTATGTCGTCGACCGTGCCTTCGATGGCGAGGAGGGTCATTTCCTCGGTGACACGGAGCCTTACGATGCCATCGTGCTCGACATCGGCCTGCCGCAGATGGACGGCATCAGCGTGGTCGAGCGTTGGCGTCGCGGCGGCCGCAAGATGCCGGTGCTGATCCTGACCGCGCGTGACCGCTGGAGCGACAAGGTCTCGGGCATCGACGCCGGCGCCGACGACTACGTCACCAAGCCGTTCCACATCGAGGAGGTACTGGCACGGGTCAGGGCCCTGATCCGCCGCGCCGCCGGCCACGCCTCGTCGGAACTGACCTGTGGGCCGCTGCGTCTCGACACCAAGGCTTCGAAGGCCGATGTCAATGGCGTGCCGCTGAAATTGACCTCGCACGAATTCCGGCTGCTTGCCTATCTGATGCACCACATGGGCGAGGTCGTTTCGCGCACCGAACTGGTCGAGCATCTCTACGACCAGGATTTCGACCGCGATTCCAACACGATCGAGGTCTTTGTCGGGCGGCTGCGCAAGAAGATGGGCATCGACATGATCGAAACCGTGCGCGGCATGGGCTATCGCATGCGTGAGCCGGAGGCGTAAGGCGGAACCACTTCCTACCAACCCAACCGTGGGCAGACGGCTTTCGCTACGCGCTTGGCCGCGCTCGCTGACGTTCCGCGTTATCGCCTTTTCCACGGTATGGGCGATCCTGACCCTGGTCGTCATCTTCACCCTGATCACCACGCTCTACCGCCAGGCCAGCGAGCGGGGTTTCGACAGTTTGCTGTCGGCGCATCTGTTCAACCTGATCGGCTCGATCGGCATTTCCGACAGCGGCGCGCTGACCGGCTCGCCCGACCTTGGTGACCTCCGTTTCTCCGAACCGAATTCGGGCTGGTACTGGTCCGTCGAGCCCGCCTCGGAAGGCGTGCACGGCGATCTTCATTCTTCGTCCATGACCCGGACCATCCCGTCGCCCGATGTGGCGGACGTTCCCTTCAACGCCAATTTCCAGCGCAGCTATGCCGCGCAAGGCATCAACGGCGAGGAACTGGTCGTATTCGAGAGCGAATTCGTTCTCGATGCCAAGAACCGCGCCGCGCGCTTCCGCGTCATGGGAAACAAGACCGAGCTGGATCAGGAAATAGGGACCTTCCAGCGTCGCCTGCTGACCTATCTCAGCCTGTTCGGCATCGGAATGATCGCCATCAACGCCATCGCCATCCTGCTCGGGCTGCAGCCGCTGCGCAGGGTCAGGAACGCACTCGCCATGGTGCGCGAGGGCACCGCGCAGAAGCTCGACGGCCGCTTCCCGGCCGAGATCGAACCGTTGGCCAACGAAACCAACGCTTTGATCGAAAACAACAAACGCATTGTCGAGCGTTCGCGGACCCAGGTCGGCAACCTCGCCCATTCGCTGAAGACGCCGCTCGCGGTGCTGCTCAACGAGGGCCGGGCGCTTGGCGGCGCCAAGGGGCAGTTGATCGCCGAGCAGGCCGCCTCCATGCAAAAGCAGATCGATCACTATTTGCAGCGCGCCCGCGTCGCGGCGCAGCGCGACAGCGTCGTCTACCGCACGCCCGTGGCGCCGCTGGTACAGCGCATGGTGCGCGTTTTGCAGAAGCTCAACCCGCGGACCAGCCTGTCGCTGTCGCTGCCGGCCACCGAGATCGTCTTTGCCGGCGAACGCGAGGACCTCGAGGAACTGCTCGGCAATCTTCTCGAGAATGCGATGAAATGGGCAAGGAGTGCTGTCGCGGTCTCGGTCGTGCCCTTGGTCAGCAAGGATGAGAGCCTGTTCGAGATCAGCATCGAGGATGACGGCCCTGGCATTCCCGAGGACAAGGCGCGCGAAGCCATGAAGCGCGGACGGCGCCTGGACGAGACAAAGCCGGGAACGGGCCTGGGCCTCGCCATCGTCGCCGACCTCGTCAACGAGTATGGAGGCGGCCTGGATCTGGGGCGTTCCGGCATGGGTGGTCTGAAGGCAGCGGTGCGATTGCGGAGCCTTCAGTGACGTTTGCCCAGACCAATCGACACCAACGGGTGGCACATGCTATGGCGGCATATCGATTGACCTCATACTGGCCGGCGGCGGCCAAATTTCCGACAAATATCAATAGTATGGCCATGCCCACTTCTCAGATGATGCCAGGCGCATCCATGGCAAGCTCCAACTCAGGAATACCGGTTGTTGGCATGAAGATTCGCGTCGCGCTTGTTTCCGCATTGCTGGCCGTGTCGGGCTGCACCACCTTGAGCGGCAAGGGTCCGACCGTGGCCGCGACCCCGGCCTCGACGCCCCCGGCGGGCGGCAAGGTCGTCACCAAGTCCATCATTTCCGCCATGGGCGGCGGCCTCATTGGCGGGTCTGTCGGCAATGGCCTGAGCGACACGGAAAAGCGCAGCGCGCTCGAGGCCGAATACAAGGCGCTTGAATACACGACGAGCGGGCAGAAGGTGGCGTGGAAGGGCGATCAGGCCTCGCGCCATGGCGAGGTCGTGCCAGCCCAACCTTACCGCGTTGGTTCGCAGGATTGCCGCCAGTATACGCAGACGGTGTTCACCGGCAGCGCCAGTGTCACGGCGCACGGAACAGCCTGCCGCAATGCCGACGGCGGATGGACACCATTGACCTAGCACGCCAGGTCCGGTTGCGACCCGGCCAGTTGATGTCGATCAAGGACATTCGGTGCGCCTGCCGTCAAAGCGTCGCAGGATGCCTGTGTTGGCAGGGCAGGGCTCTGCCTTTATTGGAAGAACCATGCTGTTCTGGGTCATAGCCGCAATTCTCACGCTGGGCGCCAGTCTGGCGGTGCTTTTGCCGTTGGCTGGGGCTTCCAAGGGCGCGTCATCGAGCGGCGACCACGACCTGGAAGTCTATCGCGATCAATTAGCCGAACTCGACCGCGATGCCGCGCGCGGTTTGATCCGGCCCGCTGAGGCAGCCGAGGCGCGCGCCGAGATCGCCCGCCGCATCCTTCGCCTGGGTAACGCTGACATAACCGGCAAGACGTCCGGCAGGGCGGCGTCGGTCACGGCACGGCTTGTCGCGACCGTGGCCGTGCTGGCGGTCCCGTTGGTCAGTTGGGGGCTCTACAGCCAGCTCGGCTCGCCTGACTTGCCGTCGCAGCCGCTCAGCGAGCGGCTGGCCAAGAACCCGGCCGACAGTTCGGTCGATGAGTTGGTGGCGCGTGCCGAAGCCCATCTTGCGGCCAACCCTGCCGATGGGCGGGGCTGGGATGTGCTGGCGCCGGTTTATCTGCGCATGCAGCGCTTTGCCGACGCCGCGGCGGCCTACCGCAACGCCATACGCCTCGACGGCGACAGCGCTGTTCGCCAGGCCGGCCTCGGCGAGGCGATCGCCGGTGCGGCGGGCGGTATTGTTTCGGCCGATGCCCAGGATGCCTTCGAGGCGGCCTTGAAGCTTGATCCGGCCAATGCGAAAGCCAGCTTCTATCTGGCGATGGCATTGGCGCAGGAGGGCCGCGGCAAGGAAGCGGCCGCGGCCTGGCAGGTGATGCTCGGTAAACTGCCGCTGGATTCGCCATGGCGCGGCGCTGTCGAACAGGCACTGGCCAAATCCGGCTCTGAAGTCGCTTCAGGCGCGGCCGCGAAAGGCCCCGATACTGGCGATGTCGACGCGGCATCCTCCATGTCGCCGCAGGACAGGGAAGCCATGATCAACACCATGGTCGCCGGCCTCGACGACAAACTTCGTCAAAATCCGCGCGACCCGGAAGGATGGATGCGGCTTGTTCGTTCCTATGTCGTGCTGGGAAAGACCGGCCAGGCGCGCGATGCGCTGGGCCGCGCCATTGCGGTCTTTGGCGCCGACAGTGACGAGGCCAAGAAATTCACCGCCTTTGGCGCCTCGCTCGGCCTGACGGTGACGGAGTAGATTGGACATGACGCGCAAGCAGAAACGATTGTCGGTGATTGTGGGCGGCTTGGCTTTCCTCGCCGCCGCCACCGGCCTGACCTTCTACGCGCTTGGCCAGAAAGCATCCTATTTCTACATGCCGGCCGATCTGACCGCTGCCAGCGTGCAGCCCGGCCAGCGCATCAGGCTCGGCGGTTTGGTCGAAAAAGGCACCATCCAGCGCGGCCAGGGCGCGACGGTTGCCTTTTCGGTCACCGACACCCACAAATCGGTCAAGGTTACCTATACCGGAATCCTGCCCGACCTTTTCCGCGAAGAGCAGGGCGTCATCACCGAGGGCACCTTTGGCTCCGACGGCGTCTTTGTCGCCGACAGCGTGCTGGCCAAGCACGACGAGCGTTACATGCCCAAGGACGTTGCCGACGGCCTGAAAGCCAAGGGTGTCTGGCAGGAGAGCAAGAGTGAGTAATCCCGGCGGGAGAGCAAGCGGGAATGGTTGAGACCGGACATTTCGCCCTGGTTCTGGCGTTCGCGCTTTCGCTGGTGCAGACCATCGTGCCGCTGTTTGGCGCGCGGCTGAACAACCAGCGCCTGATGGCGGTCGGCGGTCCGGTCGCGGTGACTGGTTTTGCCTTGACGGCCCTGTCCTTCGCGGCACTTGCGAGCGCCTATGCAAGTTCCGATTTTTCGCTGGCGAACGTCTGGGAGAACTCGCATTCGCTGCAGCCGCTGATCTACAAGATCACCGGAACCTGGGGCAATCACGAAGGTTCGATGCTGCTCTGGGTGCTGATCCTGACCTTCTTCGGCGCGCTTGTCGCCGCTTTCGGCTCCAACCTGCCGGCGACGCTGCGCGCCAACGTGCTTGCCGTGCAGGGCGCCATTGGCGCAACCTTCTTCCTGTTCATCCTGGTGACGTCCAATCCCTTCGTCAGACTCAATCCGGCGCCGATCGAAGGCCGCGATCTCAACCCGATCCTGCAGGACCTTGGCCTCGCCATTCATCCGCCGCTGCTCTATCTCGGCTATGTCGGCTTCTCGATCTGCTTTTCCTTCTCGGTCGCGGCCCTTATCGAGGGCCGCATCGATGCCTCCTGGGCGCGCTGGGTGCGGCCATGGACGCTGGTCGCCTGGATGTTTCTGACCGGCGGCATCGCCATGGGATCGTACTGGGCCTATTACGAGCTCGGCTGGGGCGGTTTCTGGTTTTGGGATCCGGTCGAGAACGCTTCCTTCATGCCGTGGCTGGCGGGCACCGCGCTGCTGCATTCTGCCATCGTCATGGAAAAGCGCTCGGCGTTGAAGATCTGGACGCTGCTGCTCGCCATTTTGACCTTCTCGCTGTCGCTGCTCGGCACCTTCCTGGTGCGTTCGGGCGTCCTGACTTCCGTGCACGCCTTTGCCACCGATCCGACGCGCGGCATCTTCATCCTGTGCATCCTGACGCTGTTCATCGGCGGCTCGCTGGCGCTGTTTGCGCTGCGCGCCTCGAGGCTGACGGCAGGCGGCCTGTTCCATCCGATTTCGCGCGAAGGCGCGCTCGTCCTCAACAATCTGTTCCTGACCACGGCGACCGCCACCGTGCTGGTCGGCACGCTCTATCCGCTGGCGGTCGAGGCTTTTTCGGCCGGCAAGATTTCGGTCGGCGCGCCGTTCTTCAACCTGACTTTCGCCCCGCTCATGGTGCCGCTGCTGGTGATGGTTCCCTTTGGGCCGCTGCTGGCCTGGAAGCGCGGCGATGTCCTAGGCGTCGCGCAGCGTCTGATGCTCGCGTTTGCGGCCGCCCTTCTGGCGACGCTGGTCACTGCCTTGTTCATCGACGGCGCTTCGGTGCTTGCCGCGCTTGGCGTTGGCCTCGCGGTCTGGCTGATCCTTGGCGCGCTGACTGACCTCGCCGTCAAGGCAGGCTTAGGCAATGTCGCCGCGCCGGTCATGGTCAGGCGCCTGGTTGGTTTGCCACGCTCCGTCTTCGGGACCGCTTTGGCCCATCTCGGCCTTGGCCTGACGGTGCTCGGCATTGTCGGCACGCTCTGCTTCGGCACGGAGAAGATCCTGTCCATGCGTGCTGGTGAAACCGTCGAAATCTCCGGCCGCACGGTGCGTTTCGTCGGCCTCTATCCGGCCCAGGGGCCGAACTACAGCGAGGATCGCGGCCGTTTCGAGCTGATCGGCGCCAGCGGCAGCCCCGTCGGCGAAATCAGCTCGGCCAAGCGTTTCTATCCGGTGCGGCAGATGACGACGACGGAGTCCGGCATCAAGACCATCGGCCTCTCCCAGCTCTACATTTCGCTCGGCGACGAGGGCAAGGACGGCTCGGTCGTGGTGCGTTTGTGGTGGAAGCCGCTGGTGACGCTGATCTGGGGCGGCGGCCTGGTGATGATGGCGGGTGCCGCCATGTCGCTGATGGACAGGCGCCTGCGGGTCGGCGCGCCTTCGCGCCGCCGCAAGCAGGCGGTTGCGCCGGTGGTTCTGCCATGAGTGCAAGGTTTTCGCTGACCTCGATTGTCCTGTTACTTGCATTGCTCTTCGCCGGCACGGCAATGGCGGTGAAGCCTGACGAGATGCTGGCCGACCCCGCTCTGGAGGCACGGGCGCGGGCGCTGTCGGAAGGCTTGCGCTGCATGGTCTGCCAGAACCAGTCGATCGACGAATCCGACGCCGACCTTGCTCGCGACCTGCGTATCCTGGTGCGACAACGCCTTGTCGCCGGTGATACCGACCAGCAGGTGATGGACTATGTGGTCTCCCGGTACGGCGAGTTCGTTCTGTTGAAGCCGCGTTTCGACCTGCGCAACGCGTTGCTGTGGGGCACGCCCGTGCTGTTGCTGCTGGTGGGAGGCGGATTCATTGTGTTGACCGCGCGGTCGCGCCGGATGCTGGCGACAACATCCCTATCAGCCGATGAACAGGCGGCATTGGACACGATCCTGGACCGCGACTGACGTCTGCGCTGCGCGCCAACATTACCAAAGTTTCATGTGCCGGAAATGGCGTCGTAATGTGCGCCGCTCTAATTCTCGTTTCTTGAGG
>NZ_RZSJ01000176.1:0-10462 GCF_003998025.1 Mesorhizobium sp. M8A.F.Ca.ET.021.01.1.1 | reverse complement strand
ATTATGCAGAGGAATTCCCCTATTTCCGCGACAACGTCTTGCCTATTCTCGAACAGAGAGGCATCCGCATCGCGCCGGCCGCGATACAGTCGGCGGCGTAGTCAAAGGAGCGAGCGATGGTCGAAGTAGCGGATTTTCGCGCCGCCATGCGGCTCATCGTCGGCAATGTCAGCGTCATCACCGCCGGCGTTGGCGACGACCGTTCCGGCCTCGTCGTCATTTCGGTGGTCTCGCTGTCGGCGGAGCCGCCCAAGGTGATCGCATGCGTCAACCGGTCGTCATCGACCTGGCCGGTCATCGAGCGCCATCGGCATTTCGGCGTCAATTCGCTCGGACCTCAGCACCAGCACGTGGCGGAGCGCTTCTCCGGCTTTGGCGGCATCAAGGGCAAAGATCGCTACGAGGGCGCCGACTGGATGACGCTGAAGACTGGAGCCGCGCTGCTTTCGGACGCCGTGGCCGCCTTCGACTGCAGCCTCGACGAGATGATCGACCGCGGCACGCATTCCATCGTCATCGGTTCCGTCGAAGCGGTGCGCACCCGAGACAGCGGCCAGGCGCTGATCTATTGGCGGGGTGGCTATCGGCCGCTCGACGCCTAGGACTTATCGATATTCAGGTGAGGCCGGCCTGCAAACGGCTGATACCCGCGCTTCCGGTGCTCACGTGCCAGAAGTACGCTCCGCTCCGGTTCTCGGTATCAGCCGCTTTCGACGCGGCCTGACCTGAATCTCAACACATCCTTGGTGGGAATTACAGGAAAAGAGGTCGATCAGACCGATCCCTTTTCCGCCAGCACCATGTAGTTGACGTCCATGTCCTTCGACCGCGCCCAGCGGTCGGCAAGCGGATTGTAGGTGACGCCGGTGCGGTCGATGATGGTCAGGCCGGCGCCGTCCAGCGCCTTTTCCAGCTCCTCCGGGCGCACCAGCTTGCCGAACTGATGAGTGCCGCGCGGCAGCCAGCGCAACACATATTCGGCGCCGATGATAGCGAGGCCGAGCGCCTTCAGCGTGCGGTTGATGGTGGCCACGAACATGATGCCGCCGGGCTTGACCATCTCGCCGCATTTGGCGACGAACAGGTCGATGTCGGCGACATGTTCGACCACTTCCATGTTGAGGACGACATCGAATTTTTCGCCGGCCTCGGCGAGATCTTCCGCCGTCGTGGCGCGATAGTCGATGCTCACATTGCCCTCGGCGGCATGCAGTTTCGCCACTTCGATGTTCGTTTCGGAAGCGTCCGCTCCGATCACCTCGGCGCCGAGCCGCGCCATCGGCTCGCACAAAAGGCCACCGCCGCAGCCAATGTCGAGGATACGCAGGCCTTCGAACGGCCGCGCCGCGCGCGGGTCGCGACCGAAGCGCGCCGCGATCTGGTCGCGGATATAGGAAAGCCGGACCGGATTGAATTTGTGCAGCGGACGAAACTTGCCGTTCGGGTTCCACCATTCGGCGGCAAGGGCGGAAAAGCGTTCCACTTCTCCGGCATCGATCGTCGATCGTCGGGGCTCAGGCATAGGTTGGTCTCCTCGGACGCTACGAAGTCGGGCGTGAGGCATCGAATGTCAAGGCAACAATTTTCAATGCTGACAAAGTGACTGGCCGACCAAAGGCCAGCCTATTTCGAGTCCAGCACGTCGCGCAGCTTGGCCGCCAGCTGCTCGATGGTGAACGGCTTGGCCAGGAAGTGCACGTCATGGTCGAGCACGCCGTTGTGGACCACGGCGTTCCTGGTGAAGCCGGTGGTGAAGACGACTTTCAATCCGGGCTGGCGCGCGAGCGCTTCTTCGGCGAGCTTGCGGCCATTCATCACCGGCATGACGATGTCGGTGAAAAGCAGGGCGATGCCGGGTGTCGCGGCGAGCTTCTGAAGGGCCTCCGGTCCGCCTGCCGCATGGATGACGGTGTAGCCGAGTTCGCGCATGACCTCGGTCGTGGCAGCCCGCACGCGGGCATCGTCCTCGACGACGAGGATCGTCTCGGTGACCTTGGCGGCGCTCTTGCCGTGCCCGGCGGGCGCTACCGGCTCCTCTGGTCCAAAAAACCGGGGCAGATAGATCTTGATCGTCGTGCCTTCGCCGGGCTCGGAGTAGATCTTGACGTGGCCGCCTGACTGTTTGACGAAACCGAACACCTGGCTCAGCCCAAGTCCCGTGCCCTTGTTGGCCGGCTTGGTCGTGAAGAAGGGCTCGAAGGCCCTGGCGATAATCTCAGGCGACATGCCCGCACCGGTGTCGGTTACCCCAATCATCACATATTGGCCAGGCGCGACCTCGGCATGCGTCGATGCATAGGCCTCGTCGAGGTGGCTGTTGACGGTCTCGATGGTCAGCTTGCCGTCATTATCCATGGCATCGCGGGCATTGATGGCCAGATTGAGGATCGCGTTCTCAAGTTGGGAAGGATCGGCATGGGTTTTCCACAGGCCGCCCGCCAGCACGGTTTCGATGCGGATGCCTTCACCCAGGGAACGGCGCAGAAGATCTGACATGCCGGTCAACAGCCGGTTGGTGTCGACAACCTGCGGCGCCAAAGGCTGCAGGCGGGAGAAGGCAAGCAAGCGGGAGGTCAGATCGGCGGCACGGCTGGCCGCGTCCGTCGCGGCCTCGACAAGCTTTTCAATGTCATGTTCGCCCCGTTTCAGCTTGCGCTGGGCAAGGTTCATCGCGCTGAGGATGACCGCCAGCATGTTGTTGAAGTCGTGAGCGATCCCACCGGTCAACTGCCCGACGGCTTCCATCTTCTGCATCTGGCGCATCTGGGATTCGGCATTTTCCCGCGTCTGGATCTCGTTGCCGAGCTCGATGTTCTTGCGCATCAGCTCTTCCTGGACGACGAGCACATCGCGGAAGCGGCGGCGGGATTGACGGATGGTGCAGACGCCAAGCAGGAAAATCGCCAGCAACGCAGCCAGCGAGCCGATGCGCAACCAGGCCTCGACCCGGTCGGTTTGCTCGTCTCGCGCGGCCACGGCGGCGGCGCCAATACGTCGGATCGTGTCCATGCTGGCCCGGATTTCGTCCATGGCCGCCTTGCCCTGGCCGCTGCGGACCAGTTGCAGGGCCTTTGCCGCATCGCCTCGATCATAGAGGGCGATCGTCTGGGACAACTCAGCCTGCTCTTGCGAAAGCGCTTCCTTGATGTGGCTGATCTGCTGGACGATCTGGTCGTCGGGAGTGGCCGCGCTCTCGATCCGCGCCAATTGTCCCGGAATTGCCTCGACGGCCTTCCGATAAGGCTCCAGATAGGATTTTTCACCGGTCAACAGGTAGCCGCGCTGACTACTCTCGGCGTCTTGCGCCAGTGAAAGCAGCCCGGAAAGCTGCTCCTGGTATTCGATTGTTTCGCGCGCGGCGGCACGATTGGCCCTTTGGCTCTCGACGAGCACGGCTCGGGCGCCGACGATCAGCGCCAGCGCGGCGAAGCCGGCGACAATCGGGAGCGGTTGCAATCGCATGGCGCGCCGAAGACGAGCGATCATCAGTTATGCCGAACCAAAGGAATTCCCCGCAAGCAGCATTTGGTAAGCGGCGCCGGCCTGGAAGGCAATATTCCGTGTTGCTGCGGTCAGCCTTGCGAAACCTTCCTCATTTGGCTAAGGAGGCCGCGCATCCAGCAGCCGGCGCCAGCCGGGCGCTTTTCTTCCGTTTTCGGCTCCGGGCCGGCTCCAGTCAAAGGCATTTCGCTTCCATGGCGCGTATCGTGATGAAATTCGGCGGAACCTCCGTCGCCGACATCGCCCGCATCCGCAACGTGGCGCGTCACGTCAAACGCGAAGTCGATGCCGGCCACGAGGTGGCGGTGGTGGTTTCGGCGATGGCCGGCAAGACCAATGAACTGGTCGGCTGGACGCGCGAGGCCTCGCCAATGCACGACGCACGCGAATATGACGCGGTCGTCGCTTCCGGCGAACAGGTCACGGCCGGCCTGCTTGCCATCACCTTGCAGAACATGGGCGTGCACGCGCGTTCCTGGCAGGGCTGGCAGATCCCGATCAAGACCGACAACGCGCATGGCGCGGCGCGCATCCTCGACATCGACGGCGCCTTCCTGGTCAAGCGCTTTGGCGAGGGGCAGGTGGCGGTCGTCGCCGGCTTCCAGGGCATCGGACCGGACAACCGCATCGCAACGCTTGGCCGCGGCGGCTCCGACACCAGCGCCGTGGCGATCGCCGCCGCGGTCAAGGCTGACCGCTGCGACATCTACACCGACGTCGACGGGGTCTACACCACCGACCCGCGCATCGAGCCGAAGGCGCGCCGGCTGGCCAAGATCTCCTTCGAGGAAATGCTTGAAATGGCCTCGCTCGGCGCCAAGGTTCTACAGGTGCGTTCGGTCGAGCTTGCCATGGTGCACAGGGTGCGTACCTTCGTGCGGTCGTCCTTCGACGATCCCGATGCGCCCGGAATGGGGGATTTGCTCAATCCTCCGGGAACGCTCATTTGCGACGAGGAAGAGATCGTGGAACAGCAGGTCGTCACCGGAATTGCCTACGCCAAGGACGAGGCGCAGATTTCGCTGCGCCGTGTCGGCGACCGGCCAGGCGTCGCCGCCGGTATCTTCGGCCCGCTGGCCGAGGCCAACATCAATGTCGACATGATCGTCCAGAACATCTCCGAGGACGGCAAGCTGACCGACATGACCTTCACCGTGCCGTCGGGCGATGTCGACAAGGCGCTGGCCGTGCTCGACCGGCTGAAGGCCGAGATCGGCTACGATGTCGTGCAGTCGGAAGCCGGCATGTCGAAGGTTTCGGTCATCGGCATCGGCATGAGGAGCCATGCGGGTGTTGCCGCAACCGCCTTCAAGGCGCTGGCCGACAAGGCGATCAACATCCGCGCAATCACCACCTCCGAGATCAAGATTTCGATACTGATCGACGGTCCTTATACCGAACTGGCGGTTCGCACTTTGCATTCCGTCTACGGTCTGGATAAGCAGTAGCAAGACTGAATCAGTTGTTGCGCGCATGCCGGCCGCGGCGGAAACTGCGGCGGCAAGTGTTTCATTGGAGAAGAAGCCGCGATGCGTGACCAGGCCAGCGGCCCGCGCGTTTTGCTGAAACGGCTCCGCGAGCTCATGCAGGAGCCGCTGGAGCCGCAGGAGCGGCTTGACCGCATCGTGCGCGACATCGCCTCCAACATGGTCGCCGAAGTGTGCTCGCTCTATGTGCTGCGCGCCGATTCGGTGCTCGAACTCTACGCCACCGAAGGCCTGAACCCGAACGCTGTCCACCTGGCGCAACTGCGGCTGGGACAAGGCCTGGTTGGTACGATCGCGGCGAGTGCCAGGCCACTCAACCTGTCCAACGCACAGGAACATCCGGCCTTCGCCTACCTGCCGGAGACCGGGGAGGAGATCTACAATTCCTTCCTCGGCGTCCCGGTGCTCAGGGCAGGGCGTACGCTCGGCGTCCTGGTTGTCCAGAACAAGACCATGCGCCACTACCGCGACGACGAGGTCGAGGCGCTGGAAACCACCGCCATGGTCATCGCCGAGATGATCGCCACCGGCGATCTGGCGCGGCTGACCCGGCCGGGCCTCGAACTCGACCTGCGCCGGCCCGTCAGCTTCACCGGCCTGTCCTTCAACGACGGCGTCGGGCTTGGCCATGTCGTGCTGCACGAGCCGCGCATCGTCGTCACCAATCTGTTCAACGAGGACAGCGAGGAAGAGGTCCGCCGGCTCGAAGCCTCGCTCGGTTCGCTCAGGCTCTCGATCGACGACATGCTGGAACGCCGCGATGTCGCCTTCGAGGGCGAGCATCGCCAGGTGCTGGAAGCCTACCGCATGTTCGCCAACGACCGCGGCTGGGTGCGCCGGCTGGAAGAGGCGATCCGCAACGGCCTGACAGCGGAAGCGGCGGTGGAAAAGGTGCAGAGCGACATGCGTGCCCGCATGCTGCACATGACCGATCCCTACCTGCGCGAGCGGATGAGCGATTTCGACGATCTCGCCAACCGGCTGCTCCGCCAGTTGATGGGCCGCGGGCCCGAGGATGTCGCGGCCTCGCTGCCGAAGGACGCCATCATCGTCGCCCGCTCGATGGGCGCTGCCGAACTGCTCGATTATCCGCGTGACAAGCTGCGTGGCCTGGTGCTCGAGGATGGCGCGGCGACCAGCCACGTCGTCATCGTCGCGCGCGCCATGGGTATTCCGGTCGCCGGCCAGATGAAGGGCGCCGTTTCCATGGCGGAAAACGGCGACCCCATCATCGTCGACGGCGAGGAAGGCGCGATCCATCTGCGGCCGCAGTCCGATCTCGAAGCCGCCTATGCCGAAAAGGTGCGGTTCCGGGCGCGCCGGCAGGAGGTCTACCGCGAGCTGCGCAAGAAGCCGTCGACGACCAGGGACGGTGTCCAGGTCGATCTGCTGATGAATGCCGGGCTTGCCGTCGACCTGCCGCAGCTTGCCGAGGCGGGAGCTGCCGGCATTGGCCTGTTCCGCACGGAACTGCAATTCATGGTCGCTTCGACCTTTCCACGCGCCGAGGCCCAGGAAAAACTCTATCGCGACGTGCTCGAGGCCGCGCGCGGCAAGCCGGTCACCTTCCGCACCATCGACATCGGTGGCGACAAGGTGCTGCCCTACTTCAAGGGCGCGATCCAGGAAGAAAATCCCGCGCTCGGCTGGCGCGCGATCCGCCTGACGCTCGACCGGCCGGGCTTGCTGCGCACCCAGATCCGCGCCTTGCTCAAGGCCAGCGGCGGGCGTGAACTCAAGTTGATGCTGCCGATGGTGACCGAACTTGGCGAAATCGCCCAGGCGCGCGAAATCATCGACCGCGAGGTGCGGCATCTCTCACGCTTCGCCCACCACCTGCCGACCAGTCTCAAGCTGGGCGCCATGCTGGAAGTGCCGTCGCTTCTGTTCCAGCTCGACGAACTAATGAAGGCGGTCGACTTCGTCTCGGTCGGGTCGAACGACCTGTTCCAGTTCGTCATGGCGGTCGACCGCGGCAATACGCAACTGGCCAATCGCTTCGACACGCTCTCGGCGCCATTTCTGCGCGTGCTCAAGCAGATCGCCGACGCCGGCGCACGCAATCATACGCCCGTCACCCTGTGCGGTGAACTCGCCGGCAAGCCGATCTCGGCGATGGCGCTGATCGGCCTCGGTTTCCGCTCGATCTCGATGTCGCCAGCCTCGATCGGCCCGGTCAAGGCGATGCTGACGGAGCTGCCGCTGGAGGAGCTGAAGGCTTTCTTCGACGACAATCTGATGGCGCCGGCGCAAGGGCTGCCGATGCGGGCGTTGCTGCAGGCCTTCGCCGACGACCGCTCGATCCCGTTGTAGCACCCGCATCATGGTCAATTTGCCCCGCGATCGTATGGATCAAGTCGTTAAGCGTTTCGAGATGCTCGAAGCGCAGATGTCGGCCGGACCGGCGCCGGATGCCTATGTGAAGATGGCATCGGAATATGCCGAGTTGCAGGACATGGTGGCCAAGGTCAGGGAATTGCGCTCGGCCGAGCATGAGCAGGCCGACCTCGAAGCGATGCTCGCCGACAAGGGCACAGACGCCGAGATGCGGGCGCTCGCCGAAGCCGATCTGCCTGGAGTGGAAGATCGCATCGAGGCGCTGCAGAAGGACATCCAGATCCTGCTTCTGCCCAGGGATGCCGCCGACGACAAGAACGCCATCCTCGAAATCCGCGCCGGCACCGGTGGCGATGAGGCGGCGCTCTTCGCCGGCGACCTGTTTCGCATGTATGAGCGCTACGCCGCCGAACGCGGCTGGCGGTTCGAAACGGTATCGGCGAGCGACGGCGATGCCGGCGGCTTCAAGGAAATCATCGCCACGATCTCGGGCAAGGGTGTGTTCGCCCATCTGAAATTCGAGTCCGGGGTGCATCGCGTCCAGCGGGTGCCTGCAACCGAGGCCAGCGGGCGCATCCACACGTCCGCCGCCACCGTCGCCGTGCTGCCGGAAGCGGAAGAGGTCGACATCGACATCAGGGCCGAGGACATCCGCATCGACACGATGCGTGCCTCGGGCTCCGGCGGCCAGCACGTCAACACCACCGATTCGGCGGTCCGCATCACCCATCTGCCGACCGGTATCATGGTGGTGCAGGCGGAGAAGTCGCAGCACCAGAACCGGGCCAAGGCCATGCAGATCCTGCGGGCCCGGCTCTATGACATGGAGCGCAGCAAGGCGGATGAGGAGCGTTCCGAATCGCGCAAGTCGCAGGTCGGCTCCGGCGACCGCTCGGAGCGCATCCGCACCTACAATTTTCCGCAAGGCCGCGTCACCGACCACCGCATCAACCTGACGCTCTACAAGCTCGACCGGGTGATGATGGGTGAACTCGACGAAATCGTCGCGGCGCTGATCGCCGATCACCAATCGAAGCTGCTGGCCGATATCGGCCTCGATGGCTGAGCATTCGCCCGAGGCGCTGGGGCCGCTGCTGCGGAAAGCGCGGGCCAATCTTGCCGCGGCCGGTGTCGATGATCCCGCGCTCGATGCGCGGCTGATCGTCGAGCACTATTCCGGCACGACGCGTACGCAGGCCATCGCCGACCCCGAACGCATGATCGACGCAAACGCCATCGCCGCGATCGACGACGCCCTGAGACGGCGAGCCGGTGGCGAGCCGGTGCATCGCATCCTGGGCTATCGCGAATTCTACGGTTTGCGCCTGTCGCTGTCACCGGAGACGCTGGAGCCGCGACCGGACACCGAGACACTGGTCGAGGCGGTGCTGCCCTTTGTCAAGGCGGTGGCCGCACGGGAGGGGGTATGCCGCATCCTCGACCTCGGCACCGGCACGGGCGCCATTGCCCTGGCGCTGCTGAGCGTCGTGCCGGCGGCGACCGCCACCGGTGTCGACATTTCCGCCGGCGCACTGGCAATGGCGGCCCGCAATGCCGTGCAGTTCGGGCTCGGCGGCCGGTTCATGACGGTTCAGTCGGACTGGTTCGAAAAAGTTTCCGGCCGATACCATGTAATTGCCGCAAACCCTCCCTATATACCTTCGCAAGACATTGGAAATCTGCAGGACGAAGTCCGCGATTTCGACCCGCGCCTGGCCTTGGATGGCGGCGTGGATGGGTTGAACCCCTACAGGATCATCGCCGCCGAGGCGGCAAGGTTTCTGAAAGCCGAAGGCAGGATTGCGGTCGAGATCGGCCACACGCAAAGCAACGAGGTCAACGATATATTTGGCGCGGCCGGTTACGCGGGCGGCGAGGTGTTTTGCGATCTCGGCGGAAACGACAGGGTTCTTGTTTTTCAACGGGCAACACCTTGACGCAGTGCGAAAAAACCGCTTGGCAATGCCGGGGAATGCAGCTAGGGTCGCCTTACCGGATGAGACGAAGCAGGCAGTGCTCTTAGCGATTCGGTTTCCTTGGAAATAGCTGCCTTCTTGCGCAAACGACGCCCAAGCTTCGTGCGGGAATCGTCCGGCAAGTGATGTAACCGGAACAGGATGGCACGTGGCGCCAACGCAATCGATGCGGGCGAACGCCGGTGAAGAAACGAAACGGCTGGCTGCATGAGCGCCTCCGTTCGTGAAGAGTTTTTCGAAAATTTCACTATGAAGAGAGTCTAATGAGGCCACAACAGCAGAACAGGCGCATGCGCGGTCGCAACAACAATGGCGGCGGCGGTGGCAATAACAATAACAATAACAACAACCGCAAGGGACCAAATCCCCTGACGCGCAACTACGAGAGCAACGGCCCGGACGTGAAGATCCGTGGATCGGCTCAGCAGATCGCCGAAAAATACGCCACCTTGGCCCGCGATGCGCAAAGTTCCGGCGACCGGGTCATGGCGGAGAACTATCTCCAGCACGCCGAGCACTACAATCGCATCATTGCCGCCGCGCAGGCACAGATGCCGATCCAGAACGTCCAGCAGAACCGCGACGAGTTCGACGAGGACGGCGATGAGGATCGCGACGAGTTCGACAATGCTGGCAACAGTGGGGCCGGCAACAGTGGGGCGTCCAATAGCAGCGGCAATGCTGGTTCCGATCCACAGATTCCCGTGGTCAACCACGGCGCTGGCCCGCAGCCGGTGATCGAGGGCATGCCGGCCGAGGTTGCGCTAAACCGGGACGGTCGCGACAATCGTGACAATAGCGGGCGCGACAATGGCGGGCGTGACAATGGCGGGCGCAACAACAGCGGCCGCGACAACAACAATGGCGGGCGCCATCGCGATCGTCGCCCTAACGGCGGCTACGGCCAGAACGGCCAGCGCGACTATGCTTCGGCCGAACAAGGCGGCCAGCAGCAGCGCAACGAGGCCTCGGGACAGACTGAAGTGCAGGCAGAGCCCGCTTCGCCGTCCGAGACCGTGGCGGCAGCCGAGCCGGCTCCACGGTTCGAGAATTTCTCACCGGCAGGTCTGGCCGCTCAAGCCGAACTCAACGAGGCGGCCGAGAGCGGTGCTGCTCGCCGCCCACGGCGTCCGCGCCGTCCGCGCACCAATCCCGACCAGG
>NZ_RZSJ01000175.1:0-10510 GCF_003998025.1 Mesorhizobium sp. M8A.F.Ca.ET.021.01.1.1 | reverse complement strand
GGTTCAGCCCGGCTTTTTTGTTGGGAAAATGCGCGGTGCGGCGACAAAGCCGGCGCATTGCGGTTTTCACGAGCGTCAAATCATCTAGGATCGCCCTTCTGGATGATCTGGCACGCATCGCGAAAGGGAGAGTGCATGACGGTTGGCCGAACGCTTCTCAAGTCGCTGCTGGCGGCGGCCCTGCTGGTGGCAGGGTTGCAGACGACCCGGGCCGACGAGTGGCGGACAACCTCATCGCTGATCGGCCAATCCAAATACGGCGACAATTTCCAGCACTATGACTACGTCAATCCGAACGCGCCCAAGGGCGGCACGCTGAATTCGGTGCTGCTCGGCACTTATGACAGCTTCAACCCCTATGTCGTCCAGGGATCGCCTGCCGCGGGTCTTGTCGGCTTCGGCGGCGGCCTGCTCTACGACACGCTGATGGAACAGGCGACCGATGAGGGCAGCGTCAGCCATCCCCTGATCGCCGACGCCTACAAATACCCGGCTGACTATTCCTCGGCGACTTACCGGCTCGACCCGCGCGCCAAATGGCATGATGGCCAGCCGATCACCGTCGACGATGTGATTTGGTCGTTCCAGGTGCTGAAGGCCAACAGCCCGCAATACAGCCGCTATTTCGAGAACGTCACCGATGCGGTCGCCATCTCCGATCGCGAGGTCGAATTCCATTTCAACCAGAAGGGCAACCGGGAACTGCCCAAGATCATGGGCGACCTTGCCGTGCTGCCGAAACACTGGTGGGAGGGCACCGATGCCAGCGGCAAGAAGCGCGATGTCACCAAGCCGACGCTGGAAATCCCGCTCGGCTCGGCCGCCTACAAGATCGCCAGCTTCAAACCCGGTTCGGAAATCGTCTGGCAGCGCGTGCCGGACTATTGGGCGGCTAAGCTGCCGGTAAAGATCGGCCGCGAGAATTTCGACACGCGCCGATACACCTACATCCTCGACGACAATGCCGCCTGGCTTGCCTTCACCAAAGGTGGGCTGGAAGACATCAACCGCGAATACAGTTCTCGCAAATGGGCGACGGCCTATAATTTCCCGGCCATCCAGGCAGGCGACGTCGTCAAGAAGGACTTCCAGACACAGTCGCCACAGCCGATGCAAGGCTTTGTTCTCAACCAGAGGCGGCCGCTGTTCCAGGATCGGCTGGTCCGCGAAGCACTGACCATACCATTCGATTTCGAGAGCATGAATCGCACGCTGTTCTTCGGCTTCAATACCCGCACATCGAGCTATTTCCAGGGTACCGAACTGGCGTCCAGCGGATTGCCGCAGGGCAAGGAGCTGGAGATCCTGGAAAAATACCGCGACAAGCTGCCGCCGGAACTCTTCACTCAGGAGTTCAAGCTGCCTGTCTACGATTCGCCGCAAGCGGAGCGGAAGTATCTGAAGCAGGCCGTCGATCTCTTCGCCAAGGCCGGATGGGTCATCAAGGGCGGCAAGATGGTCAACGCCAAGACAGGCGCACCGTTCAAGTTCGAGATCCTCGGCTGGAACGACACAGATCAGGTGATCGCCAGCCCCTACATTGCCAACCTGCGCAAGATCGGCGTCGACGCTACCCTGCGCATCATCGATCAGACGCAGTACATCAACCGCGTGAACAATTTCGATTTCGATGTCGTGACGGGTCTGTTCGGCCAGTCGGAGTCGCCCGGCAACGAGCAGCGCGATTTCTGGAGTTCCAAGGCTGCCGACGCGCCCGGTTCGCGCAACCTGATGGGCATTAAGGATCCTATCGTCGATGCGCTGGTCGATCGCATCATCTTCGCCACCGATCGCGATGATCTCGTCGCCGCCACCCACGCACTCGACCGCATCCTGCTGTGGAACTTCTACGTGGTGCCGCAATATTACCGTTCCGCCGTCTGGCTGGCCTATTGGAACAAGTTCAAGTTCCCCGACAAGCAGCCTGCCTATGTCGGCGCCGATATCGATTCCTGGTGGGTCGATCTCGACAAGGAAAAAGCGCTGGCGGCCAAATACAAAGGCGGTAATTGATGGGGCGGCAATCGATGACGGCCCTGCCCCGCCGCGACTTTCTCGCTCTTGGCGCAGCTGCCACTGCCGCCGCCTTGTTGCCGGGCAAGGCTTTCGCAAACATTGCCACCGGGATCAAGCTGCACGGCCTGTCGGCCTTCGGCGACCTCAAATACAGACCGGATTTTGCGCATTTCGACTATGTCAATCCGGACGCTCCCAAGGGCGGCCAGATGAATTTCACGCCGCCCAGCGCAACCCTCAATCAGAGCTTCCTGACTTTCAACACACTGAATTTCCTGGTGTTGAAAGGAGAGGCGCCGCCGCGCGCCGAACTCTGCTTCGATTCCCTGATGGCAAGCGCGCTCGATGAGCCGGATGCGGTCTACGGCCTGCTTGCCGAGTCCGTCACGCTGTCGCAAGACCGCAACGGCTTCCGCTTCGCGCTTCGGCCGCAAGCGCGTTTCCATGACGGCTCGCCGCTGACCGCCGAAGACGTCGCCTCCGCGCTGAAGCTGTACAAGGACCAAGGCCACCCGAACCTTTCCAAGGCGCTGCGGCATATGACGGAGGCGGTCGCGGTCGATCCCGTCACCCTTGCCCTGACCTTCAATGGCGAACAGTCCGCGCAAAACATCCTAGCGGTCGTCGGAATGCCGATCGTGTCCAAGGCCTTTTATACGGCCAACAATTTCGATGCCTCAACGATGACACCGCCGCTTGGCTCGGGGCCCTACAGGATCGGACGCGTCGCGGCCGGACAGACTGTCGAATATGACCGCGTGGCCGACTATTGGGGCCGCGATCTCCCGGTGAACCGCGGTCTGTACAATTTCGACCGTATACGCATCGACTTCTATCTCGACCGGCAGGCGGCATTCGAGGCCTTCAAAAAGGGCGATACGCATTTTCGCGAGGAATTCACCGCGCGTGTCTGGGCGACCGGATACGACTTTCCAGCGTTGAAGGACGGCAAGGTCGTCAAACGGGAATTTCCCGGCGAAAAGACGCCGGACATGCAGGGCGTCGCGCTTAACCAGCGTCGCCCGCAATTTCGCGACGAACGGGTGCGACGAGCGATCGCCAGATGCTTCGATTTCGAGTGGATGAAGCGGGCGTTGTTTTACGGCTCTTACGAACGCGCTCAATCGAATTTCGAACGGTCGGATTACAAAGCCGAAGGCCTGCCCTCGCCTGAGGAATTGGCCCTGCTGGAGCCGTTCCGAGCCGAGTTGCCGCCAGAGGTCTTTGGTGAAGCCGTAACGCAGCCCCTCTCCGACGGTTCGGGCCATGACCGCAAGCAGCTGGGCGAGGCTTCGCGGTTGCTTGCGCAAGCCGGCTGGAAGCGCGCGGGCAGTTTCCTCGTCAACGACAAGGGTGAGCGGCTGCGGGTTGAAATGCTGGCGGAGGATGATGGCATCGTTCGCATCTACACTCCGTGGTCCGAGAATATGAAGGCGATCGGAATCGACGCATCGACCAGGCAAGTCGATTCAGCGCAATATGAACAGCGGCAGAGCGATTTCGACTTCGATCTCAACATGCTCCATTGGTCGATCGGAGCGACACCGACTGATGACGGGCTGGAAATGCTCTATGATTCCCGGATGGCTGACACACCGGGGCAGCGCAATTATCCGGGCACGAAAAGCAAGGCCATCGACGCGCTGATCGTGGCGGCCGGCAAGGCGCAAAGCCGCGCAGAACTCGTCGCGGCGCTGAGAGCGCTCGACCGGATCTTGCGCGCGCGGCTAGACTGGATTCCAACATACTATCTGGCGAATCACCGCGTCGCCTATTGGGACATGTTCGGCTTTGTCGAGCAAAAGCCCGATTTCGGCTTTCCGGTCGAGGCGCTGTGGTGGTTCGATAAGGGCAAGGCGGCAAAAATTGGCAAAGGCTGAATTTCTTGCGGGCGTTGGCGCTGCCCCTCACCTGCCTGCCGGCATCCTCTCCCCGTATAGTGACGGGGAGAGGGGTGCTCTGATCAGTGATTTCGCCAACTACAAGCGTCGCGATAAGAGCGCCGAGATCATGGCCAGCCCCTTTCTCCCCATCCCTATACGGGGAGAAATGTCCGGCAGGACAATGAGGGGCGGCGCCGGCGTCGACAATTGGCCTGACGCGACTGCCTTGGGGGTGCCGCCGGACACGGTGGCTCTCCCTGAGGAGGATACCATCTGATGGGCGCCTATATACTGCGCCGCATCCTTTTGATGATCCCGACGCTGTTCGGCATCATGGCGATATCCTTCGCCGTCATCCAGTTCGCGCCTGGCGGCCCGGTCGAGCAGGTCATCGCCAAGCTGACCAACCAGGGCGGCAGCGACCGCCTCGGCGGTGGCGGCGGCGATGCGGGCGGTTCCAATTTCGACGCTGCCGGCGACGTCAGCTCGAAATATCGCGGCGCCCAGGGCCTCGACCCGGAATTCATCAAGAAGCTGGAGAAGCAGTTCGGCTTCGACAAGCCGCCGCTCGAGCGCTTCGGCATGATGCTGTGGAATTATGCCCGGTTCGATTTCGGCAACAGCTATTTCCGCGATATTTCGGTGCTCGACCTGATCCTTGAGAAAATGCCCGTTTCGATTTCGATCGGGCTCTGGATCACGTTATTGTCCTATCTGATCTCGATCCCGCTCGGCATCCGCAAGGCGGTCAGGGACGGCACCCCCTTCGACGTCTGGACCAGCGGCGTCGTCATTGTCGGCTATGCCATTCCGGGCTTCCTGTTCGGCATTCTTCTGATGGTGCTGTTTGCCGGCGGCTCGTTCTGGGACTGGTTCCCGTTGCGCGGCATTGTCTCCGACAATTGGGATCAGTTGTCGTGGCCGGCCAAGATCGCCGACTATGCCTGGCACATGACCTTGCCGCTGACGGCGCTGGTGCTGTCGGCCTTCGCCACGACGACGCTTTTGACCAAGAACTCGTTCCTGGAGGAAATCCGCAAGCAGTATGTGGTGACGGCGCGCGCCAAGGGCCTGTCGGAACGGCAGGTGCTTTACGGCCACGTCTTCCGCAATGCCATGCTGATCGTCATCGCCGGCTTCCCCGGTGCCTTCATCTCGGCCTTCTTCACCGGCTCGCTGCTGATCGAGAATATCTTCTCCCTCGACGGGCTCGGCCTGCTCGGCTTCCGGTCGGTGGTCGAGCGCGACTATCCCGTGGTGTTCGCCAACCTCTACATCTTCTCGCTTCTTGGCCTGTTCATCGGGCTCCTGTCCGACCTGATGTACACCTGGGTCGATCCGCGCATCGATTTCGAGCGGAGAGACGTCTGATGTCGGAGGCAAGCGTTACCGCCGGTGTCTTGCCGGAGCGGCTCCCACGGCCGTTCCTGTCGCCGCTCAACAAGCGCCGCCTGCAGAATTTCAAGGCCAACCGGCGCGGCTACTGGTCGCTATGGATCTTCCTCATCCTGTTCGTGCTGTCGCTGTTTGCCGAATTCATCGCCAACGACAAGCCGATCATCGCTTCCTACAAGGGCGAAATCCTGTTTCCGGTGATGGTCGCTTACCCCGAAGAAAAATTCGGCGGCTTCTATGCGGTCACGGATTACCGCGACCCGGTGATCCAGGACGAAATCAATGCCCATGGCTGGATGATCTGGCCGCCGATCCGCTATTCCTACCAGACCGTCAACAACGCCATCCCGGAAGCGGCACCCGCCAAGCCGTCCTGGCAATACGACGCCAAGACGCGCTGCAACCAGTATCCGCAAGGAGCCGATGACCCAGCCTGCAATGCCGGCAACTGGAACTGGCTCGGCACCGACGACCAGGCACGCGACGCGCTGGCGCGCGTCATCTACGGCTTCCGCATTTCGGTGCTGTTCGGCCTGATCCTGACCGCCGGCTCGGCTCTCATCGGCGTTGGGGCTGGTGCCTTGCAAGGCTATTTCGGCGGCTGGACGGATCTGCTGTTCCAGCGCTTCATCGAGATCTGGTCGGCCATTCCGGTGCTCTATCTGCTGCTCATCGTCGCCGCCATCCTGCCGCCCGGCTTCTTCATCCTGCTCGGCCTGATGCTGTTGTTTTCCTGGGTGGCGCTGGTCGGGGTGGTGCGGGCGGAGTTCCTGCGCGCCCGCAACTTCGAATATGTCAACGCGGCGCGCGCGCTCGGCGTACCCAACCGCACCATCATGTTCCGGCATCTGCTGCCCAACGCCATGGTGGCGACATTGACCTTCCTGCCCTTTTTGCTGAGCGGATCGATCTCGACGCTGACCTCGCTCGATTATCTCGGCTTCGGCCTGCCGCCGGGTTCGGCCTCGCTCGGCGAATTGCTCAAGCAGGCGCAGCGCAACCTCAACGCGCCTTGGCTCGGCATATCCGGTTTCGTCGTCATCTCGCTGATGCTGTCGCTGCTGGTTTTTGTCGGCGAGGCGACGCGCGACGCCTTCGATCCGCGCAAGACGTTCAAATGAGCGGAGCGCCCTTGCTCAGCGTGCAGGACCTCAGCGTCGCCTTCAGCCAGGGCGGCGGCCAGTCCGTTGCCGTCGACCACATCTCGTTCGACATCGCCAGGGGCGAGACGGTGGCGCTGGTCGGCGAATCCGGCTCCGGCAAATCGGTCTCGGCGCTGTCGGTGCTGAAGTTGCTGCCCTACCCCAGCGCCAGCCATCCGTCGGGCAAGATCCTGTTCCAGGGCGCCGACCTCTTGGCCATGAGCGAGAAGCAATTGCGCCAGGTGCGCGGCAACAAGATCACCATGATCTTTCAGGAGCCGATGACCTCGCTCAATCCGTTGCACACGATCGAGCATCAGATCGTCGAAATCCTGAAGCTGCATCAGGGCATGGGCGACCGTCCGGCCAAGGCGCGCACGCTGGCCCTGCTCAACGAAGTCGGCATTCGCGATCCGCAAAAGCGGCTCGACGCCTATCCGCATCAGCTTTCGGGCGGCCAGCGCCAGCGCGTCATGATCGCCATGGCTCTCGCCAACGAGCCGGAACTGCTGATCGCCGACGAGCCGACGACGGCGCTCGACGTCACGGTGCAGGCACAGATCCTCGAACTGCTCGCGGGCCTCAAAAGCCGCAAGGGCATGTCGATGCTGTTCATCACCCATGACCTCGGCATCGTGCGCAAGATCGCCGACCGGGTCTGCGTGATGACCAAGGGCAAGATCGTCGAGACCGGCCCGACCAAGGACATCTTCGCTAACCCGCAGCACCCCTATACACGCCACCTTCTGGCCGCCGAGCCGAAAGGCAAGCCGCCGGCCGCCAATGCCGACGCCAAGCCTGTCATGACCGGCAAGGACATCAAGGTGTGGTTCCCAATCAAGCAGGGCTTCTTCCGGCGCACGGTCGATCATGTGAAAGCGGTCGACGGCATCGATGTCACGGTGCGCGCCGGCCAGACACTCGGTGTGGTCGGAGAGTCCGGTTCCGGCAAGACGACGCTCGGCCTGGCGCTGGCGCGCATGATCTCGTCGACCGGAACCATTCAGTTCAACGGCCGCGACATCAACCAGCTCACCTTCAACGCCATGCGGCCGCTCAGACGCGAACTGCAGATCGTCTTTCAGGATCCGTTCGGTTCGCTCAGCCCGCGTATGTCGATCGCCGAGATCATCGAGGAAGGCCTGAAGATCCACGAGCCGAAACTGTCGCCCGACGAGCGCGACGACAAGGTCGCCGCCGTGCTGAAGGAAGTCGGCCTCGACCCGGCGACCCGCAACCGCTATCCGCACGAATTTTCCGGCGGCCAGCGCCAGCGTGTCGCCATCGCCCGCGCCATGGTGCTCAACCCGCGCTTCGTCATGCTGGACGAGCCGACATCGGCGCTCGACATGAGCGTGCAGGCGCAGGTCGTCGATCTCCTGCGCAATTTGCAGGCCAAGCACGACCTCGCTTATCTCTTCATCAGCCATGACCTCAAGGTCATCCGGGCGCTGGCCAATGACGTCATCGTCATGCGCAACGGCCAGATCGTCGAAGCCGGCCCTTCCGAACAGATTTTTGGAAATCCGCAAACCGACTATACTCGGGCGCTGATCTCGGCCGCCTTCAAGATCGAGACGGCTCCGACAGGCGCGGTCAGCGAGTGATCCGCACAAGGAAGGATTGAACGAACCGCGATGGAAAAAGGCCGTATCCTGCTTGCCGTCACCGGCTTTCATCCGCAACGCTGGCGCGACCTGTTGTCGGCCGAGCGCGAGGTGGTGCTGGAGCCGGACGGCGCCAAGGATCCTTCGATCACCTACGCGGTGGTGTGGAAGCACAAGCCCAATTTGATGTCGTCGCTGCCCAATCTGCGCGCCATCTTCTCGATCGGCGCAGGCGTTGACCATATCTTCGCCGATCCCGGCCTGCCCGACGTGCCGATCGTCAAGGTCGTCGCCGACAACCTCACGCAGTACATGACCGAGTACGTCGTCTGGCGGGTTCTCGACCATCACCGCCAGGGCCTGCTCTACCGGTCGCAGCAGCTGAAGAAGACCTGGCACGAGCCGCTGCAGCGGCCGGCCGGCGACATTTCCGTCGGCATCATGGGTCTCGGCAGCCTCGGCCGGGCCGCGGCCTCGGTGCTTCTGTCACTCGGCTTCGCGGTCAATGGCTGGTCGCGCAGCGACCGGCCGATGAAGGGCGTGGCGACCTATTCCGGCGAAGCAGGCCTGATCCCGTTCCTCAATGCCACCGACATTCTGGTGGTGCTTCTGCCGCTTACTCCAGACACGCAAGGCATCATCAATTACGGCGTGCTGAAGGAGTTGCGCAAGCGCAACGGCCTTGGCGGCTCGGTGCTGATCAATGCCGGGCGTGGACGTCTGCAGAAGGACGCCGACATCATACGGGCGTTGGACGACGGCACGCTGAAGGAAGCGAGCCTCGACGTGTTCGAGGTCGAACCGCTGCCCAAGACCAGCCCGCTGTGGACCCATCCGAAAGTGTTCGTGACGCCGCATGCCGCGGCGACCTCCGATCCCGTGCACCTGGCACCGACCATGCTGCGCCAGATGGATGCTTTCGAGCGCGGCGAAAAGCTCGACAATCTGGTGGACCGCAAGGCGGGATATTAGCAGGGCGTTACCCTCATCTGGGCAAGTCCCACTCCCGGAAGCATTCCTTGATTGCCCGGACCGACGACAGTTGCAGCTTCGGCAGATCGATCTGCTCGAACATTGTCCGGTATCTCCGGCGATTTTTCGGCGTGGTCACGGCGATGTGGTGGATCATGTCCCATTTGATGCTGTCGCGCCCGCCTGCCAAGCCACCGCGCCTGTCCCTCTCGAACAGGGTTCGCCTGAAATAGCGCAGCAGACTTGCGGAGGTGGAGATGTCCAGCAGGATCAATCCCGTCGCCCGCCGGAAGCGTTGCGGCATGCAAACCGAGTAGTTTCCGTCCATCACCCACCGCTCGCCAGCGATCGCGGCGTCATGCAGGGCAATGAACTCGTCCTTCGGACGCTGCACCCAATCCGTGTGGGGCAGGTGAAAGAGCAGATCGAGATGAATGGGTGTCAGGCCGCGCTTGCGCGCGATCGCGTCGGCGAGCGTCGACTTGCCGCTGTTGGACGGCCCCAGGATACAGATGCGGTCGCCGAGGTCCGAGAGGTTCACCGGACGGAGCCTTGCTAATGGACGGTTGGATTATCAGCCAGGCAGAGCGAACTTCTTCTGCTTGTCCGGCTTGCCGCAGTCGCGGCGGTCGATGGACCGGTTCATGGCATCGATCTCGCCCGACGCCTTGTCGCTGTCGCGCTGGGCCTTGGAGCGCATGTCGGGCGTGAACGGACCGAAGCCCATGGCGGGATTGGAGAAGGTCGGCTTGGCGGTCGTCGGGAGATTGTATTGCTGCGCCAATCCGTTGCGCTGCGCCAGCAACTGATCGCATGGCACGCTGTCATATTGCAGCGAGGATTCGATGTTGGCATCCTGCCGCTCGGACGCTGAATTGCCGACGCAGCCGGTGGTTGCCAGGCAAGACGCCAAGATCATCATGTTCCAGCGCATCGAAGTGCTCCTCCTGGTATCCCGCCCTGATGCGACCAGATCGCAAATATCAGTCGCGCACGCAAATCGGACTTTTTCGCAGCAGTGCAACGAGCTGGCCTCACACGGCCTGAGCTTTCCGTGCCACGACGGCCAGGCCTTTGACAGGCTCTCGGCGATCCCAGCGGATGGTTGTCGGTTCCAGCGCGACGATCGAGAGACCGTTGGCCTCGAGGGTCCGTCCGACATAGCCATCCGAATGGGCGTAGCGCCGCGACGGCTGCAGCGCGAAGTCGCCGCCATCCACGAGGCTCTCGACGGAAAAGGCAAACAGGCCGCCCTCGGCGAGCAGGCCGGCGACCGCTGCCACCAAACCTTCGAGCCCACCGATGTAAATCAGCACGTCGGCTGACGTCACCAGATCGGCCTTGCCGCCCGAATAGGAAAAATCCTGCAAATCCGCTTTTGTCAGCGCGTCATAGATATTTTTTGCCCGCGCCTTCCTCAGCATCCTTGCCGAGATATCGACCCCCTCCAGCCGGTCGACGATCGGCCTCAGCCTCTCGCCCATCAGTCCGGTGC
>NZ_RZSJ01000174.1:0-10525 GCF_003998025.1 Mesorhizobium sp. M8A.F.Ca.ET.021.01.1.1 | reverse complement strand
CCGTACGCCGGCCCGCTGGCATCGATATTCGTAAGAGGCGCTCTCATCAATATTCTGAAAGCGCCCCCAACGGCTTACATCATAGACCACCACGGTCTCGAAATCGGCTTGCCCGCTTTCCACATCCATCAACAGCCGTTGCAGGCCGGGTCGCCCTTCGATGTTCAGTCCGCTGCGACCAGGGTCCTCGTACGTAGCGACGATGTCGTAACCCATGATGTCGGCATATTCGCCGATGGCGTCTCGCTGGTTGTGGATGGAATAGGTCTGAGTGTCGGTCGACATTCGCAGATATTGGGCAGCCCGGATCCTTGGCCTCGATGCCGATGCCTTTGAAATGCCGGGGTTCGTGACCATCGCTTGGTTGTGCACTACGTTGCGGAAGCGAAAGCATACCGACATGGGCCTGTCGTTTCGTTATGGTTTCCCAAACAGTTTGTGTCGAATGGGCCGCTTCTGCGCAGTTACTCATCAGTGCCTGCGATTGGTTCAACCACCGAGAAACCATGTCTCATATCGTGAGCATGCGTGCCGCCGTTCCGCCGCAATGGAACCGCACGTGACGATCGATAGGGATTTCAGACGTTAAGGGAGACTTCACATGACCTTCCAAAAAGCCATTGCCGCCGTGCTTCTGGCCGCCGCGCTCGCTGGCTGCCAGTCGCAGACTGAGGGCCAACAGCGAGCCACCACCGGTGCGCTCCTCGGCGGCGCCGGCGGCGCGCTCGTCGGCCAGGCGATCGGCGGCAACACCAAGAGCACGGTCATCGGCGCGGCTAGCGGCGCGCTGCTCGGTGCCGTCGTCGGCTCTGCCACCACCCCGCAGCGCCGCGGGGAACAGCTCTGCCGCTACCAGGACCGCTACGGCCGCATCTACACCGCGCCTTGTGACGACCGCTACTACAACGGCAACTACTGATGTAAAGCCGTCCTGCAGAAGGACGGCTTCCAACTATCCTCCGCACTCAGCCGGGATGCGCTGAGATAGGCGTGGTCTCCCACAGGCGGCGAGACTGAACGACACTATTGCACCAGGACCGGCGCTTGCCGGACAGCCCTTCGGGAATCCCCAGCATGCCAGGACCAACATGTTTCTGAGCCAGATTTTGAAGCACTGACGCGACCTTTGCCAAGCTGAAGCCGGCTGAAGTCGCATGAGCATCCGGTCGCCCCAGTGCCACGCCTCCTTACAAGTTGGCTGCCCACAGCGCCAGTGACGGCCCCATCGCTGGTGGAGGGATTGGCTCGGTTCCGGAGCTGCGTGATTGACTTGGCCGCGGTCAATCGACTTCGATCCAAGCTGGCGCATGGTCGCTAGGCTTCTCCCACCCGCGCAACTCGACGTCTACGCCGGCATTGCGGAGTTTCTCCGAAAGAGAAGGGCTCACCAGCAGATGGTCCATTCGGAGGCCGGAGCTTCGATCGTAGCCGCCCCTGTATGAGAAGTTCCAGTAGGTGTAGATGCCCTTGTCCGGATGGATACGTCGGACGGCGTCTGTCCAACCATTCGCAAGCATTTCGGCGTAAGCCCGCCGGCTTTCCGGGAAGTACACTGCGTCTCCTAGCCATCGTCGGGGCACGACGGCGTCAATTTCGGTCGGAACGACGTTATAGTCGCCGCAGAGAATGCTCATGGCGCCATCTCCGAGCAACTGCTGGCCGTAGCTAATCAGCCGATCGAACCACCGGAGCTTGTAGTCGAATTTCGGGCCTGGCGCCGGGTTGCCGTTGGGCAGGTAGAGGCAACCCACAACAAGCCCATTAACCTCGGCCTCGATGTAGCGGCTGTGCGTGTCGTCCGGGTCCCCCGGCAGCCCGCGTCGACGTTCTAGCGGTTCCGCCCCCCGAGCGAGAATAGCTACCCCATTGTAAGATTTCTGGCCGTGCCAGATCGCGCCGTAACCGGCTCCCTTGATCGCGTCGGCAGGAAACTTCTCGTCAGACGTCTTGAGCTCCTGAAGGCAGACGATGTCGTACTCGGTTTCACCCAGCCACTTGAGCAGCACGGGCAGGCGGCCGTTGACCCCGTTCACGTTGAAGGTTGCGATGCGAGTCATTTTGGACTTTCCGTAGGCTAGGCTGCGCCCCTCAACGCCGAACCGGTGATTACGATCCACGTCTCCGTGCAAGAATAGCTAATTGATCATCAATGCAACGAAGAACCTCCGCAGTAAGAGTGTTCGCATGTCGAAAGTCGTCTGTGTCCGCACCCCTATACAAGCAACCATGCCCGCCGCTGCGCTCGACTTATTCAAGCTGACAAGTGATTTGTCTATCGCCTCTGGCGACCGTCGAGCGCATACGCCCATCACCGCACTGCGGCTTCATCGATGGTCAGGTCCAATTCCTTCCGCGAACGCAGCCGAACGTGCCACGGTCATCAGAATCTGCAACTCTTCCAAATCGCGACCGGCCTTTGTCCGATTTGTGATGGCAGACGAGATCGCGCGACACAGGCCATTCAACTCCATAGTTTGCCGAGTGGCTTCGCGCGAGGAAGCGCGAAGTGATGGTGCTCGCGATTCTGCGATCAGCCAGGTTGCTGGCGATTGGATGAGCCAAAACGAGTTGGCAGTTGAGGATGCAGGCCTGTTCGGCAGATACTCCAACTTGCCTGCTGTTCTCTTCAACGAGCCGCCGGCCGTTTGATCCAGCGACTCCACAAGCCTGCAGGCCAGCGGAACCAGTGCCGGCCCGCACGCAGTTCCATACGTTGGCCTTTTTTATTGGAACTGAACCGCCACGGCGAAGTTCTTTATAAGCTTGGAAGTCCCCTCAACCGAGCAGATAGACAAAGGCCCGTCACTGCTTCTTCAGTGGCGGGCCTTGCTTAATTCATATCTAAATAACCCGGGGGTCCAACGCCTCGGGTTATGCCCCTGATTCATCCCTGGGGCGCCCGCCGCTGCCGTGAATGGGGCGGCGGGCAATTGAAACTTTGGCTGGAGGTGGTTCAGAACCCAGCCGTGAGACCATGACCACGCACTCTCCTGGTCTCCGGCCGTCGCAAGGCCGGCTGTCATAGCGGGCTTTCCGTAATGGACGGGAAAGAATCATCGTCCGGGCGGCCCACCAAGTGAGTTGATTGCTCGCTGCCGGCTTGGCTACGCAAGAGGGATCTGCTTAGGGAGATTACCCAGCACTTGGTTCGTTCGGTGGTGACGGATGTCGCTGATTTAGCAGCATAGACAGGGCTGTAATGATCTGAGGTAGCGCGAAAGGCTTGGTGATCATCACGCTTTCTGGAACACCTTCGGCACCCCAGTTAGGGGCGCTGTCCCCGCTGATATAGATCACCGGCATCATCGCATTGGTTTGCCTCACATGGCGAGCAACTTCCCAGCCAGATCGGCCGTCACCTAGGCGGATATCGGATATCAAAGCGTTGAACGATCCAGGCGGCATCAAAGGCAGACAACGCTTGGCCCGCGCTATTCACACCGACAACATCGAAGCCCGCTTCAACGAGTCCCCCTTCGATATCGAGCAATATCATTGGTTCGTCTTCAACGACGAGAACCAGGCCATTCATCATCATGAATACATCCCCTGGCGCCATGAACGGGGGACGGCATTTTTAGTTCCGTCCAGTCCCCTCACGTAGGCGCGAGTCTGGCATGCTCCGGTACGGAATAGCACCAACGATCCCTTCCTCCGGGCATGGGGTTCAGACCGAGAGACGAGCCTGCTAATTGACGCTGGCGCGGGCGCGAGAGAGGAAGACACTTCGCCTCCGCGAACGCCGACGGAAGATGGAAGCGAATTGCCGAAGCTGCGGCCGATGGCCCATATTCCACCCAGGGGTTGATGTCATCTCAGTCGCGGAATTGATGAAGAAGGTCTTCGGCGACGCCAAAGTGGTCGGGATCGGGAGCGCGAGATCGAGGGCAGGGTCTATAAAGCGATCCTTGATCGATCGTTTATCACGATGCGGCTCGGTGGATTTAGGTTAGCCGGCGATCGCTAAGCCTATGTCCAGGTCCATGGGAACCTTGTCGATCGCCACAGATTGGTACAATCGGCGACAGCGTTGCACAGGCCTGTCGCTGACCAAAGACCCAATCTCTGGTCGGCCCGCACCTCGCCAAGGGGTGCGGGTCATTCGCGCCGTGAGAAATCAACCGGGGAATACGATGAAGAAGCCCGACGAAAAGCCTACGCTGGTAAAACGTGAGCGCCTGAATACAGTTACTGCCCAAGTCGTGGTCATGGTATCGGGGCCGGTCACTTAGCCGGGATTGCGTTCGAGTGCATTACCAGGCGCGGTGGTTTTGGCCGGCGGGCTCTCTGCCCTTGAGAAGCCTTTGACGACCTAATATCGGGTGTATTGCCATCAGCCGCTCGTGTTCCGTGAAAGAATGCCAGACAACTTGGGGTGTTCACACATCTGACCCAGCACTCTGGCACGCTCTAGCGGCGCCGGCGTCATCCCGTCGGGCGCTTGGCAGGTTTCTCACCATCAATGATAGATCCATAAGGCGGCTTGGCGGGCAAGAAATTTATTCCCTATTTGTTCTCATGGTGCACGATCCAATAACACGCTGGGAAGGCGACCCGGCACAACATGTGAAGAGGAAATGCAGCTGCTGGAATCCGTTACTGCCGATCTGCCGATCTCATGTCGGTCTATGGCGGCGGCGTGGACCCGTTGAAGCAGTCGACTGTAGCCGGTGCAAGCCGCAAGCGAAGGTCACGCTGATCGAGCTAGAGGCCGCGGCCATCGTCTAAGCCGATCATCTTCGCAAGCGCTTCCTTCGTCTGAGCCCGTAAGTTCCGTCGCAAGTGCGAGGCGTCCCGGTAGATGAACTCGCCGTTGACGTAAGTCGTGCAGTGATCGTTTGGGCACATGCCAGGACCCGGATCGACGAAGGACAAATGGTTCTCAGCGGCCAGCGATTTGAGGGCCGCAGTAATCGGTCGACGCACCGACGTGGCCCATTTGCTGTTCATCTCCGTCGAGCACCGGCGTCTTAGAAGGTTACTCGCCTTGTTAACAGCGCAGGAAGTCAAATCCTCGGCGGGCCCTGGCGTCGGACCGACAATTGTGATCCGTCGATTGGCTGCCGCAATCTCTGGAAGGAGTATCTGTAAACCCTCGCGTACCAATGAAATCTTGTCGGCCTGATGTCCGTCGGCCGCAACGATGTCGGTGAATTGCAGCCCTGACCAAGCAGCGGCCAGAACCACAACGTCAACGTCAGGCCGCTGGCGTAGCATTGTGATCGCCGCTTTCTGCGATGACGCACAGCGGTCCTTGTAATTGGGCGTCTCGGGAAAGTTGCGATAGATCCTATCGCCGAGCGCAGCTGGGCACGGTTCGTATAGAAAGAATGCCGTATCTTTTCGCTGACCGACAATATCAAGTAGCGGGGCAAGATGGTCGGCATGGCTGTCACCCCAAAGAATCCCGTGGTGCTTGGCTGATCCCCACGGAGCGCCGAAGGCACAGTAGGTAACGCCGAGTTCAGGGATGTTGACCGTCTGCGGGCATGGCCAATCCCACATCGCTTCGAGGCTGCGCATCGCCAGAGCATCATTAGAAACTCGGCTGGCAAATCCGCCAGCTTGCGAGATCGCGTCGCCAGTCGACGCGACTATCAAGGCTGAAGCGGCGCCGGCGGTGATCGCTTTCAAGGGCACAGGCCGGAGGCGACGCACGGGCTCCTCGACGTAGCGCCAAGAGAGGGAGGCGATCAGAACCGTGAACAGCAAGATTGATCCGGTCTCCGTCGCCGTCGGTACAGCACCGCCGTTATAGTGACGGAAGAAAACAAAAACTGGCCAATGCCAGAGATAGAGGCTGTAGGAAATTTTGCCCGTGAAACGCAATGGCGGAATCGAGAGTGCAGATATGACTGGCGAAGGTGGACGACGCCAAACCAGCAATCCGGCGCCGAAAACTGGAGCGAGCGCATTCACTCCAGGGAAAGCATCGTCTGGCGACAAGCGCAGAATGCTCAGCGCAATCATAAGCAACCCCAGGCAGCCTAACCAATCGAAAGATGGACGCCTTGGGACCGGGAGGAACACAAGTAGGCCGCCAGCCCCTAATTCCCACGCCCTGCTGAAGGGGCCGTAAAATGCCTGTTTGGGATCGGAGGCTACTAGATGCACCGCTATCGAAAAACTGGCGACGGCCACCACGCAGATTGCTACGACCGCAACACCCGGCCGCCCGTGTGAAATACGGCTGATGGCAAGCAGCAGAGCAGGCCAGATGAGGTAAAACTGCTCTTCGACCCCTAGCGACCATAGATGCAGCAGCGGTTGCAGCGCTGCCTCCCGGTCAAAATAGCCTGTGTTCCAAAGGAAGTAGTAGTTCCCAAATCCCACTGAGGAATAGGACGCACTTTTTCCCAAGCTAACATAGTCGCCTGGCAGGAGCAGAAACCAACCGGCGATGAGCGACACCGCGATAACAACTAACATCGCAGGCAGAATTCGGCGAACGCGTCGACCATAGAATTCGGTCAATGAGAGGCGGTTCGGCCCAACTAGAATACTAGTGATCAGATAGCCGGAGATCACAAAGAAAACATCGACCCCGGCGAAACCACCCGCAAAGCCGGGGACGCCGAAATGGAACATTATGACGGCGATCACCGCTACGGCACGTAGCCCATCAATGTCGTGCCTATAGTCGTTGAACTTCACGGATGCCCCTGGCGCCCTCCACGCGTCTACGCGTCGCGACAATAACCAAAATCCAAATCTGAACAACCTGCCCCAAAGCGGCGGAAAGGATTATCCATGGCACTTTCCCGTGAAAAGGAATCGCATGCCCGCGTACTCGCGCATGAGGGCGGCTATTCGAACCATCCAAACGATACTGGCGGCGTCACGATGAAGGGTGTCACCCAGCGGGTCTATGATGCCTATCGGAAGAGCAAGGGCCAATCCACGCGCTCGGTCAAAGCCATCCAGACGGCCGAACTAAACGAGATCTATGATCGCCAGTATTGGGACGCTGTGAAAGGCGATCTCCTGCCGGCCGGCGTTGTCTACGTGCTCTTTGACGGCGCGGTGAACTCCGGCCCCGGTCGTTCGATCATGTGGTTGCAACAGGCGCTGCGGCCTGCCTATACCGGGCCGATAGACGGCGTCATGGCGTCGGGACTTTGGCGGCGCTCAAGGCCGACAAGAACAACGACGCGTTGATCGATCGCATTTGCAACCCGCGCATGGCCTTCCTGAAGCGCCTTGGCACCTTTGCCACCTTTGGCAGGGGTTGGACCGCTCGCATTGCCGAGGTGCGCTCCATCGGCCAGGCGTGGGCAACTGAGCAGGTGCCGCAGTCGGCCGCTTCTATGACGGCGGCCAAGCGAAGGCTTTCGTCGAAGACGCTGAGACTCCGCCCTCAACCGCGCCGGCCGATGCGGCGATCGGCGCCGGCATTGGCAAAGGTGGTATCGCTGGCACGCTGCAGGATCTTCAGAATCAACTCTCGCCGATGTTCTACGGCAGCGAGTTCATCATGAAGGTGGTGCTGGTGTTGGCTGTCCTCAGTCCCGCGCTGCTGCTAGGCGGTGTTGGATATCGCTACTATGCCGGCTGGAAGGCGCAGCACATCGCGGTCGCGCTGGGCGGCGAAGTCTCGGAATGACTTGGCTCATTACGCTTGTCGCCGGCTTCGCTGGCGTGCCACGGCCGATGGCCGGCATCATCGCGTGGGCCGTCATCGCCTTAGCCGTCTCCGACACCGCGCTCAGCGTCTACGAACTCATCAAGCACAAAGGCGCCGACGAAGTCCGCGCCAAGATCGAAAAGGAGAACACTGATGCGATCTACAAGGGCATCGACGCTCGCATGTCTCTTGACGAGTGCATTGACGCTGGTGGCGTGTACGACTTCGGGCGTCAGCCGTGTGGTGCCGCTACGCTCGGCCCTCGGTAACAGCCTGGCCCGCCGGGTTGCGTCGAATGAATTAGCCAGGCCTGTCGGCTCGGCCGGCGGGCTTTTTGCGTTTCAGCGTTTGACGACTTCGGGCTTCAATCGCTCATATGCCTCGGCTGTTCGATGCAAATCGGCTAATCTACCTCAAAAGGACATGGTGTGATCGCGGAAGCTTCCTCCGGGCGGCTCGGCGCCGGGGGCATCGAGAGGCGGCGGGCGCCGAGCCTAACCGGCGGGACACAGGGTTGGGATGACAGCATCCCGTCGGCTAGCCCGACTATGCGCCACCCTCCGATATGAACGAAGTCATCCGAAAGAAGGTGCGCTACCTATCGCCCGAAACTCGCCGGGCGAAGGACCCCAACCACCTCAAGCCCGGCGAGCCTACTACCTGATCGCTACGCGATCAGGGCCGGGATTACCGGCACGAAGTCCGAAGCAAGAGCAATGCCAGCACCATAGTGCTGCAATGGGACAGGAGGAGGCACCGCGGGCCAACAGGGGCGCCAGGACGCGCACGGGTCTACTATGAATCAGAACTGCGGGCATTACTGCTGCGGCCTTGGCTTCGCTGGCCCAGATCGCTATTTTGAAAAGTCCGCGGGAGGCTGAGGCTCATCCAGGCCGAACTTATCTACGGTGCCTTCTATCTCGTCCACAACACGCAACCAATGTTCTCGCACGGCATCCTTGGCGGAAAGAGAAATCGCCGTGATCAATTTGACCGCACTCGCGGCGTCTTCAGCGGCCACAACGTGCGAGCCAACGACCTCGTCACCGTGCATTTCTTCGACTTGGTATTTCGGCATTGATGGACGCTCCTTTTTTCAGCAACCCCCTTCGGAGCACAAACCTTAAGCGTCCGGAACTAACCACTCCTATAAGGCAGGCCCGTCACGTATCCTCCCGCGACGGGCTTTTCACGTCGGTACTTAGGTCTTGAATTGCAACTTTGTGCGCTTCGACTGTCACATTACATCATTATGTGGGTCGGCCAATGGCGGACCAAGAACCATATCGCGGATGCGACCAGGGCAAAAATAGCAAGGTATGCCAGGATAAACCGTACAGACGACATGAACCGCTCCAGAACACGACAGTTAAGGACTTAGCTTCGGAGTGTCGCTTGATCGGAGCGACGGTCCAGCTCGGTGGCCGGCTCTATTTGCTGGACCGGGTGAATTTCAGGATCGTCGCTTCCCGCTCCGGCTCCGGCTCCGGCTCCTGTTCCGGCTCGGGCTCCGGCTCCAGCGGCTCGTGCCCCGGCTCCTCGTGATAGAAAACCTGACGCAGATCGCGCTGGTCGACCCGCTGTCCGCAGCTCGGGCAATTGTAGAAGTGGCCGTCTGACCGAATGAGGTCGTCTCGGTTGAGCACGCCGGGGATCGGAGGGCCAAGGTCGGATAGCTTTGTCATCGCTATCGAACATCCCTCAGTGATAAAAGTTCCCGGAACCATTTTAGGACATGCTAATTGAATCACCGGCAGTCGGTGTCGACTGCTGACCAACGTCCCCGAGACCTCGGTCGGCCCGCGTCAGTGGTTGGGCAAGGCGCGGGCCATCGCATTCGGAGGCCTGGCAATTTGAGCACTCGCGGCACAAACTTCTTAGACTGGTGGATAACCAACAACGTTCCCAAGACGGGCGTGATCGACGTCATCTCGATTGCGGAACTGGCCCAGCAACTGTTCGCCGACGCCAAGGCTGTCGGAATCAGCAGCGCGGAGATCGAGGAAGACACCGAAAGCGCCTACGAAGCGATCCTTGATGCGATCGTGCATCACGATGCTGGCTTGGCGGATTGATTTCAACAAATCTAACGATTGGGAAGACGCACCGGAAGGCACGTTTGGTAACTGTTGATTCAACCATTGCTGGTATTTAGAAGGTAGGGTGACGGCTCCGACAGCGCGGTGGGATGTGCGTGCCGGAGCCGCCCGCGCAGTCCGGGTTGGGGTTTGACCGCGCTGTTCCAAAATAGGACAGCGCGGTCAACGAATCGTTAAAATTTACCGGAACTAATTAAGCGCATGCTAATTGAATCGCGGTTCCGCGAGTCCTGTGCATGCGTTTAAAGTTCATCGAGCCGTTGATGCCGACCTTGGTGGAGAAACCTCCCGAAGGCGATGGGTGGACTCACGAGGTGAAGTTCGACGGCTACCGGTCGCTGATCATCAAGGACGAGGAAGGCGTGCGAATCTTCACCCGTCGCGGGCTGGACTGGACGGCCAAATACCGAGACCTCGCCAAGGAGGCTGGCGACCTCGATGTCGATAGCGCCATCATAGACGGCGAGGTCATCGTGTTGAACGACGCAGGGCTTTCTGACTTCGGTGCGCTGCGCAAGGCGATCAGCAGGCGGCAACATGACCTGTATTTCGTCGCCTTCGATCTCCTGCACATCAATGGCCTCGATATTCGCGACATGCCGCTGGAAGAGCGTCGCGAGATCCTCGCCGAGATGATCCCAGTGGGACAGCACATCCAGTTCAGCCAGGCGCTGCCGGGCGAGGCGAGGGTTATCTTCCACCTGATCGACCAGGCCGGCATGGAAGGCATGGTATCTAAGCGGCGCGACAGCAAATATCGCAGCGGCATGTCGACGAACTGGCTGAAGGACAAATGCTAGAC
>NZ_RZSJ01000173.1:0-10535 GCF_003998025.1 Mesorhizobium sp. M8A.F.Ca.ET.021.01.1.1 | reverse complement strand
CAGCGGGTGACGCAGCCGAAATGGGCGCGGCGCCTGCATCGCGTCATACGCGACCTGCCGGAGGAACTCGCCACCTACAAGGGCTTGACGCGCTATCGTTCGACGCTGGTCGAGTGGCTGTCGAAGCTGGATGATGGGAGCGCGACATCACAGGGGTTTGGGCCGGATTGACCTCCAAAGACTTGGGTTCCTCGCCCCCGCCAGAGGCGGGGAAGAGGTGTCCGCGAAGCGGACGGAGAGGGGCCTTCGTAGGGCGCTCCCCTCTCCGTCTCGGCTTCGCCGAGCCACCTCTCCCCACTACAGGGGCGAGGAACCAAGTGCCTAACCCGCGCTATTCTGCGGATAGCAGATAATCGAAAGGTACCGCATCGGCAGCCGCGTGAGCTCTTCCGGCCCGTGCGGCGCGTCGGCGTCGAAGAACAGGCTGTCGCCGGGCTTCATCGGATAGAGGTTGCTGCCATGCCGGTAAACGACCTCGCCCTCGAGCATGTAGAGGAACTCCATGCCCTCGTGCTGGAAGGTCGGGAACACGTCGGAATCCTCGGTCAGCGTGATCAGATAGGGTTCGACCACGACACCGCTGGTGTTGGAACCGATATGGCCGAGCAGATTGTACTGGTGGCCGGCGCGCGTGCCGCGGCGTTCGACGTCAAGGCCTTGGCCGGCCTTGACGAAGACAGCGCTGCGTTCTTCCTCGAAACGGCGGAAGAAGGCGGTGACGGGAACGCCGAGCGCCCGCGACAGCGCCTGCAGCGTGGTCAGCGATGGTGAGGTGATGCCGTTCTCGATCTTGGACAGCATGCCCAGCGAAATGTCGGTGGCGACGGCGAGATCGGCGACGGTGATGCCGAGCTTCTTGCGGAAGGCCCGCACCTCGCGGCCAATCGCCACCTCGAGCACTTTTTCGCGGGTATCGCGGATGGCGTGCGGGTTCTGCGTCAGCGGCGCCCGGATGGTCTTGCCGTCCGCCGAGACCTTTGGCTGCGGCTTTGGTTTGGCGCCGGCAAGCCCGGCCTTGGTACTGTCTTTCGCCATGTCGCCCCCCGGACTTCGCGGATTTATTTCACTCTAGGTGAACATGTCAGGTGGCGATACAACAGCGCAACCGCAACGGCAAGCCGTCTTGTGGCGCATGCGCCGGTCCTTTGAGTGCGGCCGTGGCCGGTTATTCGCCAGGAATCGATTGTGCGCAAATGCCGTTTCCGCAGATCGCTGTTGACAGCACGGAAGGGCCAATTACTGTCCTGTCAGTGAAATTTGTTTCGCTGGGGAAATCAAAAAAGAGGAGGCCCTGGAATGAAAACTCGTGTTGCCGTCATTGGAGCCGGGCCGTCCGGTCTGGCTCAGCTCAGGGCCTTCAAGTCGGCTGCCGACAAGGGCGCCGAGATTCCCGAGATCGTCTGCTTCGAAAAGCAGTCCGACTGGGGCGGCCTGTGGAACTACACCTGGCGCACCGGGCTCGACGAACATGGCGATCCCGTGCACGGCTCGATGTACCGCTACCTCTGGTCGAACGGGCCGAAGGAATGCCTGGAATTCGCCGACTACACGTTCGAGGAGCATTTCGGCCGGCCGATCGGCTCCTACCCGCCACGCGCCGTGCTGTGGGACTACATCAAGGGCCGCGTCGAGAAGTCGGGCCTGCGCAAATGGGTGCGCTTCAACAGCCCGGTGCGCATGGTCACTTTCTCGGACGAGACCAAGAAATTCACTGTCACCGCGCATGACCGGACCAACGACGTGACGTACTCCGAAGAGTTCGACAATGTCGTTGTTGCCTCCGGGCACTTCTCCGTGCCCAACGTGCCTTATTTCGAGGGCTTCTCGACCTTCAACGGCCGCATCCTGCACAGCCATGATTTCCGCGACGCGATGGAGTTCAAGGGCAAGGATATCCTGATCATCGGCCGCTCCTATTCGGCCGAGGACATCGGTTCGCAATGCTACAAATACGGCGCCAAATCGATCACCTCCAGCTATCGCTCCAAGCCGATGGGTTTCAAATGGCCGGAGAATTGGAAAGAGGTGCCGCTGCTGCAGAAGGTCGTCGGCAAGACGGCGCATTTCAAGGACGGCACGACCAAGGATGTCGATGCCATCATCCTGTGCACCGGCTATCTCCATTCCTTCCCCTTCCTGACCGATGACCTCAAGCTCAAGACAGCCAATCGCATGTGGCCGCTCGACCTCTACGAGGGCGTGGTCTGGGAGAAGAACCCGAAGCTGTCCTATATCGGCATGCAGGACCAGTTCTACACCTTCAACATGTTCGACGCGCAGGCCTGGTTCGCCCGCGACGTCATCATGGGCCGCATCAAGCTGCCCTCGGCCGAGGCGATGGCGGCGCATGGCGCCAAATGGCGCGCCCGCGAGGAGACGCTTGAGGACGCCGAGCAGATGATCTGGTTCCAGGGCGACTACACCAAGGAATTGATGGACCAGACCGACTATCCCGGCTTCGACGTCGAGGCGGTCAACCAGACCTTCATGGAATGGGAGCATCACAAGGCGGATGACATCATGGGCTTCCGCGATCATTCCTATCGCTCGCTGATGACCGGCACCATGGCGCCGCTGCACCATACGCCGTGGCTGCAGGCGCTGGACGATTCGATGGAGAGCTATCTCGAGGTGAAAGGCGTCGCGGCCGAGTAGTGGCCCAGGAGGCGGGCTTTGGCGTCAGTCTGGCACCACGACCCAGCCGTGGCGGCGCTTGTCGTAGACTGACTTTGTCGGCGCCGGGAAGGACGGATCGGCGAAACAGCCGACGGCCACGGCGACCGCCTCCGGTTTTCGTGACGGATACCAGAACACGGTCGACCCGCACGCTCCGCAGAAATGGAAGCTGATCGGGAAGCCGCTGTCGGAATCGCGTTGGAATGTCTTCGATAGGCCCCGGATATTGGTCGCGGCGGCGTCGAAGAAGGCCGCGATGCCAAACGGACTGCCGGTCCGCCGCTGACAGTCGAGGCAATGGCAAAGCGACACCATGGTCGGCTCTTGCGGGCAATGTATCTGCAATTGTCCGCAGGTGCAGCTGGCTACCCTGCTGGTCATTCTCTTCTCTCCTTTTTGGTGGTATCGGCGGTTGAGTTTTACCCCAGTCTCGCCCGTGCCTTCGCCGTCCACGCATTGAACAGCCTGTCGGCGACGATGCCGATGAAGGCGATGGCGAGGCCGGCGACAATGCCGCGGCCGGAATCGGCCTTCGACAGCGCGATGAACACTTCCTGGCCGAGGTCGCGGGTGCCGACCATGGCGCAGATGATGATCATCGCCAGCGCCATCAGGATCGTCTGGTTGACGCCGAGCATGATTTCGGGAAGCGCCAGCGGCAATTGCACACGGAAAAAAGTCTGGCGCGGCGTGCAGCCGGAAACCTTCGCCGCCTCGATCAGTGCCGGCGGCACCTGCCTGATGCCATGATTGGTGTAGCGGATCGCCGGCACCACGGCGAAGGCTATCGTTGCGATCATTGCGGTGACATCGCCGACACGAAACAGCATCACCACCGGAATGATGAAGCAGAACGACGGCAACACCTGCAGCGTGTCGATGACGGGCGTGACGATCTTTTCGAAGCGGTCGCTTCGCGCCGCCGCAAGCCCGATCGGAATGCCGATCAGGCAGGCTATGAAGGCCGAGATGCCGCAGAGATAGACCGTCGCCATGGTCTTTTCCCAAAGGCCTGTGATGGCGCAGAAGGCGGTGAGTGCCGCGACAAGTGCGGCCAGCCGCAAGCCCGAGAGCTGGTAGCCGGCAAGGCCGAGCAGGAACACCGCGCCCAGCCACGGAAATCCTTCGCAGAAGGCGCGCACCGGATTGAGCACGTTGAGGATAAGCGCCACCCGAAACGCTTCGATGATGTCGAAGAAGTTGATCGTCACCCAGTTCACCGCCGCTTTCCACAATGGCGCGGTGGTGAAGGTGATCGCCTTCGGCACGGCCGCGAAAGCCGGCACGAACAGGCCGAGCAGCGTGGTGACGGCAAGAATCGCAATGGCCAGCGTCAGATTGGGGTAGCGCCGCCAGAAACGCGGGCTGGCGGACGACCGGTGGACATTGCCTGTTGCCTGTTTGTGGGCGATGGCCTGGCTCAGCCGGTCGAGCGCGATGGCGAGCGCGACGATGGCCAGCCCGGCTTCCATCGCCTCGCCGACCTTCAGCGCGCGCAGGGCGAGCAGCACGTCGTAGCCGAGCCCGCCGGCGCCGATCATCGAGGCGATGATCACCATATTCAGCGCCAGCATGATCACCTGGTTGACGCCGACCATCAGCGTCGGCCGTGCCGAGGGCAACAGCACCCGCCACAATTTCTGCCGCGCGGTGCAGCCGGCCATGTCGCTGAACTCGCCGATCTCCAAGGGCACCCGCGTGAGGCCGAGCATGGTTGCCCGCACCATCGGCGGCGTGGCGAAGATGGCGGTGGCGATCATCGCCGAGACCGGGCTGTTGCCGAACAGGAGCAGCATCGGGATCAGGTAGGCAAAGGTCGGGATCGTCTGCATGAGGTCGAGGGCAGGGGAGACGATGAGCCTCTCCGCCCACGGCTTGCGCCACGCCCAGATGCCGGCGAATAGCCCGGTGAGAATGCAGAACGGCACCGCGATCGAGATCAGCGCCAGGGTCAGCATGGCGCTGGTCCACTGGCCGAACAGCGCGATGTAGAGGAAACAGCCGCCAACCAGCATGCCAAGTTTTCTGCCGCCGGCTGCATATCCTGCAATGAAGGCGGTCGCACAGACGCCAACCCAGGACAAACGCGGCAGCACGAAAGCGTCCGCGCCGTGACCGATCTTGAAATTCTTGGCCAAGAGGTTGAGCGCGAAGTCGAGCGGCACGCCGAGCATCGCGGTGACCGAGCGGGTCAGCCAGGACAGGTTCGACTTGATCCAGCCCATCAGCGCGCTGACCCAGTCGGCGACGGGCACGACGGCGCTCGCCGGATAGTCGACAGCCCAAGGGACGACGTCCTGCAGCAGGAACACCACCAGCACGGCGGCAAGCGCCAGCACCCAGATCACCAGCCACCGTTGAATCGGCGGCCTTGCCTGGCTGCTGCTTGCCGTTACAGTCATGCGCCGGCTCGCTCGATGCCGGCCAGAAGATCGATCACCGCTTGCGGCGTCACCTCGCCGATCGGCTTGCCGGTGCCGTTGACCACGGCGAACGGTTTACCGGCGGCAACGATGCTGGCCGAGAAGCTGGCGATCTTGGCCTCCGGCGCCACCGTGCCGCCATGTTCGGCGCCATCGCAAGGGCGCATCAGGCTGCGTGCCGAAATCACCTTGGCGCGGTCGACGTCACGGGTGAACTCGGCGACGTAGTCGGTCGCCGGATTGACCACCAGTTGCTCCGGCGTGCCGATCTGGATGACTTCGCCGTCCTTCATGATGGCGATGCGGTCGGCCAGCCTTATCGCCTCGTCGAAATCATGGGTGATGAAGACGATGGTCTTGTGCAGCATGGTCTGCAGCCGCATCAGCTCATCCTGCATCTCGCGGCGGATCAATGGATCGAGCGCCGAGAACGGCTCGTCGAGAAACCAGATTTCCGGCTTGGTGGCGAGACTGCGGGCGATGCCGACGCGCTGCTGCTGGCCGCCGGAAAGCTCGCGCGGATAGAAATGCTCGCGCCCGCGCAGGCCGACGAGTTCGATGACTTCCCGGGCGCGAGCCTCGCGTGTCGAACGATCCTGTCCCTGGATGCTGAGCGGGAAGGCGATGTTGTCGAGCACGTTCAGATGCGGCAGCAGCGCAAAATTCTGGAATACCATGCCCATGCGGTGGCGCCTGAGTTCGATCAGCGCGGCATCGGAAATCTCGAGCAGGTCCTTGCCTTCGAATTCGACCTTGCCATGTGTCGGTTCGACCAGCCGCGACATGCAGCGCACCAGCGTCGACTTGCCAGACCCTGACAGGCCCATGATGATGAAGATCTCGCCCTGTCGGATTTCGAGATCGACGGCGCGCACCGCGCCGACCAGCCCCGCTCCGGCTATGTCGGCTGCGCTGGCCTTGCCGTCGCGCTCGCGGATGAAATTGGCGGCGTTCGTCCCAAACAGTTTCCAGACATTGCGGCAGGCAAGTTTTATCGGCCGGGGATCTTTCCCCGTCGCGTTCGATGCCTGTTCAATAGCTTTCGTCATTCAGTCGTCCTTCTGGAACACCAGGAATTGAGACCCGGCTGGTACCAGCCGGGTCTCCCTTTTCCAGTCGGAGCGATCACTGCGCCCAGGCTTTCCAGTCGGCTTCGTGGGCGGCGATCCAGGCAGCGGCGACATCCTCCGGCGTCTTGCCGTCGAGATCGATCTCGCCGCTCATCTTGTTCAACTCGTCGGTGTCGATCGTGTAGGCTTTGGCCACCTTGTAGGCGACCGGCCATTTGTCCTTCATGCCGTTCCAGGAATATTTCCAGATCTCGCCATGCGGCTTGCCGCAGTCGTATTTGGCGTCCGGGTTCACGCCCCATTTCGGGTCGTTGTAGCACTCGGGTGTGTATTCGGGGAATTGCACCCATTCGCCCTTGTATTTTGCAGGCGCCCAATGCGGTGAGTAGATCCACAGCATGATCGGCGCCTTGCGCTGATAGGCGGAATCGAGTTCGGCGAACATCGCCGCATCGGTGCCGGCATGGATGACGGTGAAGGGCAGTTTCAGCGCCGCGACACGTTCGTCGTCAAAACCTTCCCAGGTCACCGGGCCACCGAGATAGCGCCCTTTCGGTGCCGTCTCGGCGGTCGAGAACGATGCCGCGCAGGTGGCGTCGAGCAGCGCGTGCCAGTCCGGCAAGGTCGGGCACTTTTCCTTCATGTATTCAGGAAACCACCACTCTTCCTTGGCTTTCGGGCCGAGCTTGCCGAGCCGTTCGGTCTGGCCAGTGGCGTCGGAGGCCTTCATGGCCTCGCCGGCGGTGGTGTCCCAGAACTCCAGGCCGACATCGATGTCGCCATTGGTGAGGCCGGTGGTCAGGCTGGAGAGATAGTCGGCGGTCGGATATTCGACGGTATAGCCGAGCTTTTCCAGGATGCCGCCGAGGATCTTGGCGTTGAGGTTGACGCTGGTCCAGTCGAACAAGGCAATCTTGATCGGGTCGTTGGACTCCGGTGCCGCTGCCTGCGCTGTCGGCGTCATGACACTTGCCGCGGCAAGTGCAAAAGCTCCCATTGAGAATTTCGAAATCACACTGCGAACTGGCATTGCTTGGTTCTCCTTCAAGCTGTGACGTTTATTGGTCGTTCCCTTCTTGCGTCTTTTCTTGATTGTGTTGGAAAGGCTGGCTGTTGCGCAAGGCTGTTGTCGCCAGCGGCGCAAGGCCGGCGCGGCGATGCTCGATTTCGATGATGACGGATGCTGCCGGGGCGGCCCAGTCTCATGGCCGATCGATCGCCGCGATAGCAATCCGCGGATCACTTGCCAGTCCTGCGGCGCTCTGCAAGGTGCGAGCCATCAAGGTCATGATCTCGGCTGTTGGCCGGCAAGCCCCGTCTCGCCAGCGCGTTTCATAGGATGAAATTATATATACCAACGTTCATGCCGCGCAACGACTAACGCTACGTTCGCGGCGTATTTCAGGCTGCAGGCCAAGTCGGCCGACGCCGACGGACAGGGCTCGCATGCCTGTTACCAGCAGACGTAGCCGCCGTCGACGATCAGGTCGAGGCCGGTGACGAAGCTCGACGCCCGGCTGGCCAGGAACACTGTCGGCCCGACCATTTCCTCGGGCGCCGCCATTCGTCCCATCGGCGTGTCGCGTTTGAAGATCTTGACCTCTTCCGCAACCTCCGGCCGCTTGTTCATCGGCGTCAGCGTGTAGCCCGGGCTGACGACGTTGACGCGCAGCCCGCGATCGGCCCACTCCATGGCCAGGCTCTTCGACATATGGATGACGGCGGCCTTCGAGGAATTGTAGTGCGCCTGCGTCAGCCCGCGATTGACGATGGTGCCCGACATCGAGGCGATGTTGATGATCGAGCCCTTGCCGCGCGCCAGCATCTTGCGCGCTTCGGCCTGGCAGGACAGGAACACGCCGGCGACATTGACTTCGTGCACCCTCCGCCATTTGTCCAGCGACAGCGCCTCGGCTGGTTCCGAGCCGGCAATGCCGGCATTGTTGACGGCGACCGTCAACGCACCGAGTTCGGCTTCGATGCGATCGATGGCCGTGGCGAGGTCACCCTCCGACGTCACCGTGCCGGCCAGCACCAGCGCCTTGCGCCCGAGTGCCGTGATCCGGTGGGCGGTTTCGTCCAGCCCGCCCTTCGACGTATGGCCGAAACAGGCGACATCGGCGCCTGCTTCGGCCAGCCCGATCGCGATTGCCTGGCCGATGCCGCTGCCGGCACCGGTGACCAGTGCGACGTCACCATTCAGTTTGAAAAGATCCATTGCTAGCCCTCCCTGTGCGGTGAGGGTATTCGCTATGCCGTCTCTCGATCAACCTCTTCAGAAATCACAGGCCCTCGGGCGCATTTCAGAGGACCAGTCCTTCAGCGGTACCGGTTTGAACTTGCCCTTGATGGGTTTGCCCGCCTCCAAATCCTTGGAGACGGTACCCTTGCCGGTGAGATAGTTGATGTCGCATTCGCCAAGCGTCGTCTCGACGCCGCTCGACGTCTGCTGGTTCCAGTCCCAATTGCGGCTATAGCCGCCGACCAGGAACTTGCCCTGGCGATGCACGATCGTCAGCGTCTCTTCCGTCGATTTGCTGGCGCCGCAGCCGAAGCAGGACGTAACCGACAGCGATCCCTTGTCCTTGCTTTCGAGATCGATGACCCGGTCTTCCGTCAGCCCTTTCCTGACGAAATCCGCTTGGCGTGAGGGACCGGGCTTTTCCGAGTCCAGATAGATGTAGAGATCGGCGGGGCCGCCGGCCTCTTGCTGGACGACCGCCCGGTCGCTCTTGCCGTCCCGATCGATGTCGAGCTTCAACTCGAAGGCGGGAGCGTTCTTGGCAAGCACCGGCATCGGCGTCGCCGCCAGGGCGACAAGCCAGGGCCAAATCGCATGATGGAGTGCTTTCCTCATAAGCAGGTGTCCGCCGCGGCACAAAAATAGCACCGCTGCCGACGGACGCAAATGCGAAACGCAAGGCTGAACCAGGTCCTGACCAGTCGAGCGTGAAGGCTCAGAAATATCCGTCGGACGCGGCCGTGGCCTCCTTAGGGATTTCGACGCCGTCGACCAGGATCTTGTCGACCAGTTCGTGGTGGAAACAGACCAGTCCCTTGATGCGTTCTGCTTCATGCACCGGCTCTGGATAGTACCAGACCAGGTTCTCGTGGCGCTTCTTGGCTGTCGTCACGTGATAGTAGTTGGAGATGCCCTTGTAGGGGCAGCGTGAGATGTAGCGGCTGGGCGCAAACATATCGAGCCGTGTGTCCGAAATGGGCAGATAATGGCGCACTGGATGCCCGGTCTCGAACAGGAACACGCCGCGCCGCGAATCTGCGACCTGCTCGCCATCGAGGATAACCTGTACGCGCCGCGAGGAGGGCAGGCAGTCGACGCGGCGGAACGGATCGCGGGCATGGACGAAGATCTCCTCGTCCTCCTCGAACCAGTGGCCCATCTTGCTCCACACGAACGACATGTAGCCTGAGATCGGCGGGCAACCCTTGACGGGATCGAGATAGCGCCATGCGCCATCCTCGACCAGGGTGATGCCTGTATTGAGCGAGTAGTGCGTGGCGACGCCCTTGTATGGGTCTTCCGTCGTCGTCTTCGAGGGCAGCAGGAATTCCTCGCGCACGTCCTCGATCGGAAAATAGTAGACCGGCAGATGGTCCGATTCGTACAAAACCAGTGCCCTGGTGGTGTCGGCAACGGTCATCGAACCGACCTGGACCCGCAGCCGCTTCAGCGACGGCATGGTGAAGGCGACATAGCCGGGCTCGAAATCGTACTGCACGATAGTGTCGAGCACGGGGAAATGCGGTCCGCGACCGCGCAGATGAGGCTTGCGAATGGTAGTCTCCCGTTTCTTGTCTGTCGTGGCCGGACGACGGCGCATGGCTAGGGCGATATGAGGCCGAGCCGATGGCCGGCGAGGGCTTCCGGGCGGCGGGCGTTGCCGGTGTCGAATCGCTGGAACGATGGCCCCCCATCGTTCGTCGCGGCCCTGCTGCCGGATAGCCCCACCGCCCGAAACCCGGAGCGGTCCGATCTGGCCTCTGCCTGTTCGAGCATGATCTCGGCAGCCTCTACCCCAGCGACACACGATCGAGCAGCAGCCCGGCGGCGATCGGCGGCAGGCCGCTGACATTCTTGCGCACCGGCACCAGAAGGTCCGGGAAGTAGCTGAAGATCACAGGCGTCTCGTCGAGCAGCAGTTTCTGGATGTCGGATGCAGCCGCGCGCTGCGCGCCGATGTCGAGCGCCTTGAGGTAGCTGGCGACCATGCCGTCATAGGCAGGGCTCTTGAAATGCGCGGCGTTCCACGGGCCGTCGCTGACCAGCGGGCTCTTCAAAAAGACATTCGGCACGCTGCGATGCGCGTAGTCGGTGATGCCGAGCGGGCTGTCCAGCCAGTCCGAC
>NZ_RZSJ01000172.1:0-10542 GCF_003998025.1 Mesorhizobium sp. M8A.F.Ca.ET.021.01.1.1 | reverse complement strand
ACCTTGATCCGCAACGCCATCCTCGATCAGGATGCGGTGCGCAATGTGAAGGTGACGCCGTCGACAGTGCTCGGCTACAGCGACCAAGCGCTGTCCGGCATCAGCGGCGACGACACGCCGCTGGCCATGGTCTCGCGCCGCTACGATGTCGGCGAACAGCGCGCCCGCTCGCTGCTCGCCGGCGCCGGCGTGGTCATCGAGATGCAGGAGAAAAGGATCGGTGTGCTGTCGGGCGGCCAGAAGGCGCGGCTGATGATGCTGGCGCTCAGGCTCGCCAATCCCAACTTCTACCTGCTCGACGAGCCGACCAACCATCTCGACATAGACGGCCAGGAAGCGCTGGAGGAGGAGTTGCTGAAGCACCAGGCAAGCTGCCTGCTCGCCTCGCACGACCGCTCCTTCATCCGTGCCGTCGGCAACCGCTTCTGGCTGGTCGAGAAGCGGAAGCTGACCGAGGTCGAAGACCCGGAGCGTTTCTTCCGTGAAGTGGCTGAAGGAACCGGCTGAGCGGCGAGGAAGATGCATTGCCGATGAAGTTTCGGCCTGTCATTGACAGGGCGCACCTTTGGTATCATTTCATGAGACGTACTCTTGATTCCTGAAACGTATCATGTCATGGTACGTCCGTCGGAACCCCACGGATGATACGCTCGTTCAAGGACAAGACCAGCCAAGCCGTTTCGAACGGCAAGGCTCCAAAGGGCTTCCCTTCGGATCTTGTCCGACCGGCCCAACGGAAGCTGTACATGATCGACAACGCCGCCGAACTGTCAGATCTCAAGACGCCTCCCGGCAACAGGCTTGAGCCGTTGAAAGGCAACCGTGCCGGTCAGCATTCGATCCGCATCAACGATCAGTTTCGCATCTGCTTTCACTGGGTGGATGGGCAGGCAGAAGATGTTGAAATAACCGACTACCATTGAAGGCAGGTCCCAAATGCTTGATATCAACCCGCCCATCCATCCCGGAGAAATTCTCCGCGAAGAGTATCTCATACCGCTTGGTCTGAAGCCTTACACGCTGGCCAAAAAGCTGCATGTGCCGCGCACGCGCATCGAGCGCCTAGCCAGCGAGACGACACCGGTAACGCCCGATACCGCACTGCGCCTTGCGAAGTTTTTTGGGACCACGCCGCAGTTTTGGATGAACATGCAGGCAAGCTATGACCTCGCCGTCGAGGGGAAGGCCAAGAGAGCCGACCTTGAAACGATCGAACGATTGGAGACTGCTGCCTGACGTAAGGGCGCCGCGCCGGTAACAGAGAAAAAATTCGACAATCTGTCGGATCGCCCGTTGCTGCCTCGTCCTTGGGATGCCGACACGATGATGCCGGCGCCAACCCAGGGAGAAGTCATCATGTCCGTCCTGTCACCCATCGGCCGCATCGCAACCCGGTATGCCGCGGCGCGCGCCCGTCACCGCAGCGAACGCATCCTTTTGTCGCTGCCGGCCGAACTGCGCAAGGATATCGGCTTTCCGGAAATCTTCGATGCCCGCGACAGCCGTCGCGCGGCCACGTCCTCGGCCAAGGTCATATGACCATGGCCAGCCGCAGCATGCACCGGCCTCAAAAGCCGGCCGGTGCCCGATGATCCGGCCGCGGCGAAAAATTTTCGGGCCCTGTAGGATTGGCGTCACCTCATCCGTCCTATGATCCGCAAGGCCATGCCAAACGTGAAGAGGAACACGAGAATGACCGACCAGACCCCGCCCCGCGCCAAGGTTCTTGGCGGATTGACCCCCTATCTGCAGGTCAACGGCGCCATCAAGGCCGCCGAATTCTACAAGAAGGCTTTCGGGGCCGAGGAAGTCTTTGCCTATCCGGCGGATGAAAAAGGCCGCACCATGCATATCCACCTCTACATCAACGGCTCGACGCTGATGCTCGGCGACGCCTATCCGGAACACGGCCATCCGCACCAGGCGGCGCAGGGCTATACGCTGCAGCTCCATCTCGGCAAGGATGACATCGACGCCTGGTGGAAACGCGCCGTCGACGCCGGCTGCGAGATCGTCACGCCGCTGCAGGTGATGTTCTGGGGCGACCGCTGGGGCCAGGTGAAGGATCCCTTCGGCGTCGCCTGGGCAATGAACGCACCGACTGAATAAGCTTAGCGTGCGCGCCCTCGCCGAGGGGGATGCGCCCAAACAATCCTATGGCGGAGCAAGGAGCGAAGCGACGCGGCGTAGACCATAGGATCCATGCCGTAACGTCAAAATATCGGAAACGGCGAAGACTTCTGCCCCGCGGCATTCTTCGATCGAGGTCGCGGCATGGATCCTAGGGTCTTCGCGACGGAGCTTCGCTCCTGCTTCGCCCTAGGATGACGAAGCTGATGGGCATCTCCGCGACCCGCTCGCTAATCCAGCTTGTCGAGCAGCGGCTTCAGCCGGTCGCCGTAGCGCTTCCACAAATCGACCGAGCCCTGGTACATCGGCTGGCGCACCTGCGCGGCGGATGCCGTGCGCACCGGCCGGTCGGTCGCGTGGAACGACAGCACGGCATCGTCCCATGGCAGGCCGAGATAGTCGATCAGCGCCCGGCTCTGGCCTTCCTGGTCGGCGACGAAGTCCTCGTAGCGCACATCGTGCACGACGCCGGGCAGCACCTTGTGCCAATGCGCCATGATGTCGGTATAGAGATTGTGGAAATCGGCGAGTTCGCCGAGGTCATAGCCATAGCGGTGGCTGTCGCCGCGGAAATGCACCTTGTAGATCGACAGGCATGTCGCCGCCGCATCGCGGGCGCAGTGGATGATCCTGGCCTTCGGCAGCATCATGCGGATGAAGCCGACGAGCAGGAAGTTGCCCGGCATCTTGTCGGTGACGTGGCGCATATGCGGATAGCGGGCATGCAGCATGTCGAGATAGGCCTGCCCCGCCTCGGCGAAATCGGTATCGTCGGTGTCGGCCACGCCCCAGGGGAAGCCGCCCGGCATGTCCGACGGAAACTGCCTGCCGACCGCCGTCTTCAGGATGCTGAGCTCGCCCGCGCCATAAACCTGGGGGTGGCTGGCGATGATCTGTTCGACCAGCGTCGTGCCCGAACGCGGCATGCCGACGATGAAGATCGGCGCATCGTCGGTGATCGGGCTCGGCCTGTGCTTCTCGAAGAAGCCGGCATCGAACACGGTCTTCATCGCCTCGAATTCGGCACGCGTCTTCACCGGATCATAGTCGATGCCCTTGCGGCGGATGGCATTGCCCTCGGCGAAGTAGTCGAAGGCCTTGCCGTAATCCTTGAGATCGTCATTGGCCTTGCCGAGGCCAAACGACAGCTGCATGCGTGCCAGGCTGTCCTGGGGCGCCTTGGCGTGCTGCGCCTCCATGCCGGCCAATTCGGCATCGCGCTCCTTCTGGCGCTTGACCTGCGTCAGCATCAGCCATGCGCGGGCCATGCCGGGCTGGATCGCCACCGCTTGCCGGAACAGGTCTGTCGCCTCGCCGAGCTTGCCCTTCTCCATCAGCCCGACGCCCAGCCCGTGCAACAGGTCGGCATCCTTGGGGCGAATGGTCAGGGCCTCCTGGAAGACAGCCAGTGCCTCGTCGAGGCGTCCGGCTTCCTGCAGGGTTTCGGCAAGCCCGATGCGCGCGCGCACGTGGAATGGATTGCGCTGCACTGTGCCGCGATAGATGTCCTCGGCCTCCTCGAACCGGCCGATCTGCTTCAGCGACGAACCGAGATTGTCGCGCGCCGCGAGCTGCTCCGGCCGCAGGTCCACCGCGCCGCGGAAGAAATCGATCGCCGCCGTGACGCGGCCGAGATCGCGCATCACCGTGCCGAGATTGTTGAGGAAGTCGGGGTTCGTCGGCTGCAGCTGAACCGACTGCTCCAGGAAATCCATGCCTTCTTCGCTGCGCCCGGTCTGGTGCAGCAGCAAGCCGAGGAAATGCGCCGCGGCCGCGTGTTTGGGCTGACGCGCCAGCACCTGCCGGTAGATCGCCTCGGCCTCCTGCCGGCGCCCGGCCTGATGCAGTTGCAGCGCCTGCTGCACATACTGGTCGAGGCCCAGCGGCGGCCGTCCTCCGGCGCCAGACTTGGCCGCGCCAGACGTAGCTCCCGCACCCGCCGCTCTTCTCTGATCTCTGTTGATGGGACACCTGCCGTGTTTTCGCGCCTGCCCGCGATCTAGGCCATCGGCGCGGCACGTTCAAGGCTTTGCTTGGTTCTGGGCCCTACATCGCCGCGAAAGCGGTCAGACCAGGCGGTTGGTCTCGGCAACCTGCCTGGCCCGCCTGACGGTGCCGTCGGTGTCGGAGATCGTACGCCTTGCCGCCTCGTCGCTTCTGATGGTCAGCCGCGCCGACTGGACGGCCATCGGCTTTCCAGCGGCGCCATTGGCGTATGTGGCGATTGGCTTGACGATCGGATTGATCGCCACCGTCTTCCCTTTCGAGGTTCTGACTGAAACCATGATTTTATCCTTTTCAGAAAAAATAAAAAGTACGGGCGTCAAGGAAAAACTCGGCATGTTTCCAAGAAACTTTTAGAAATATCTTGAACCATAACGGAATTGTTCGAAAGTTTATAGAGGCCTATTTTTCTATCCGAGGCGGGTAATTCAACAATTCTTCTTGAAGAGAGCGCAAAGTTGAGCTATATGGGAGATATCGTTTGGGCCAGAATTGGCATCTCGCGGCGTCGGAGGTTTTCGACCCGCCAATCTCATTCCAAATTGCCGGTACTGGACGCGCGGCACATTCGTCGTGTCCCCGCTTTTTTGCTCTCAGACCGCTGTTTACGTGACGCCACGAGGCGGGGAAATATCAAGGCCAGGACAATGCCGGACCGCACCACCCGCTCCATCGCCCATTTCACCGCACCGTTCGTGCTCGGTGGCCTGGAAGGACAACTGCCGGCTGGCGACTACGACATCGATCACGACGAAGAGTTGATCGATGGCATGTCGCGGCTTGCCTGGCGCCGCATCGCCACCTTCATCCATCTGCTGGCAAGGGCGATGAACAACCCGCCCACCAGCCAGCTTGTCGCCAGCGACTACATGGACCTCGAAACCGCGCTGATGCGCGACCGGGAGAATGCAGCATGATCCGTTTCCAACAGAATGCGCGTCCGCGCACCGACACGCCCTCGCATCTCTTCGCCATCGGCCAGACCGTGCGCATGAAAAGCCGGACCGGCCTGCTCAGCAAGACCGCGGAACTGTTCGAGATCAAGAGCAGGCTGCCGGTCAAGGACGGTTCCCCGCAATACCGTATCCGCAGCGAGCAGGAGACCCACGAACGGGTCACCACGGAAGACAATCTCGAACTGGCCGACAATCCGGTCACCTGAGCGGAAAGCCAGCCGACACGCCCAGCCAACGCGCATCAGGAGCAGTCATGTCCAAGGGTCAGCAGCGAAGCAATCGCGAGGTGCGCAAGCCGAAGAAGGACAAGGTGGTGGCCAAGCCTGCCTCCCCGTTCGGCTCGTCGGTCAAGCAGGCGGAGAGCGGCTTGAAGCCGAAGTCCAAGGGTTGATAGCCCGAGCGGCGCTGAGTGCGCACACCCGCTGCCGTGAGCAGACAATGGACTGACGCAACATGCTCACGCAATATTCCGCTCGGAGGCTTGCTTGAACTTTGTAATCGAATTCTACCGGTCGCGCGACACCGAGGAAGCGACGCTCGACAAGGTGTCGCTGGAGGCGCCGACCCTGCGTGCGGCGCTGCAATGCGCCACCGCGCTGTTCCACAGCCTGTCCATGCCGCAAACCCCCGACCGCCTGCGCATTTCCGACGAGCACGGCAGCGAGTTTTATGCAGGACCCGCCGATGGGGCGTATCCTGCCTAGGCAGCCATGTTTGGATCTCGCCCGCCGCGCAACCGCAAGCGCCTTGTGACGTTGAGCGTGCACAACCCTATGCAGGAGTTCCGCAATGCCCCTTGCCGCCTTTGCCATCAATTGTTCGCTGAAAGCTTCCGGCGACAAGGAAAAATCGTCCACGGACAAGATCATCGCCGATCTGCTCGCAGCGCTCAAACCGCATGGCGTGAAGGGCGAGGTCGTGCGGGCTGTCGATCACGACATCAAGCCCGGCGTGCTCTCCGACATGGGCAAGGGCGACGACTGGCCTGGCCTGCGAGAAAAGATTGTCGCCGCCGATATCTTCATCCTCGGTCTGCCGATCTGGTTGGGCCAGCCGTCAAGCATCGCCAAGCGCGTCATGGAACGCATGGACGCCTTTCTCGACGAAACCGACGACAAGGGCCGCATGCCGGCCGCCGGCAAGGTGGCGCTGGTGGCGATCGTCGGCAACGAGGACGGCGCGCATCACTGCCACGCGGAATGCTTCCAGGCGCTGAACGACGTCGGCTTCACAATCCCCGCCAATGGCGGCGTCTACTGGGTCGGTGAAGCCATGGGCGACGTCAACTATGTCGACCTGCCGAAGACTCCCGACAAGGTCGCCGAAGCCATCGAAATGGCGGCTTCAAACGCCGCTCATCTGGCCGGCCTGCTCAGGACGAAGGCTTATGTCGGCGTGGAAGAATAACTGCAATTTCCGCTTCTTCGACAAGGAGGGAAGGTAAGTTCTCAGCACGGCCCTTCGCCGACGATGCGATAGTCCGAGGCGCGGGCCTCGCAGGCGTTGGGGAAGGTGCGCATCTCGCCATGCCGGCGGCCGCACACCGGCGCGTATTCGCGGGTGCAGAAGGCCTGCTGGCCGCCACCACCACCACCATCGCGGCAGGGGCCATCGCGCACAATGCGGTAACCCGCCCTGCCGGCAAGGCAGGCATTGGCGAAGGTCTGGCGATCGTCGCCGCGCCGGGCGCAGACCGGCTCGTACTGCTTGGTGCAGAATTGCGGTTCGGGGCGCGGCGGACGCGGGCGCGGTCCGTCATCGACGACGACCGTACAGGCGGCAAGAATTGCCGACAGGAACAGGACGCTAAAACCCTGCCGTGAAAAGATTGCCGCAAGCAACCTCATGATCGTCTCTCCCTCGATCCCCGTCCCGGTGCATACCGCCCAAGACTGCCTGGCGGTTCGCTGACAATGATATCGCTCAAAACAAGATTTAGATCAGTCGCCAATGGCATGATCCTCGCCATTCCACTGCCGATTGCAACCCCGCCCGCGGCCTCTATCGGGAAATGACAGCGGGATCGGTCGGGTCCCGCCGCGTCGCCGGCAATCATCGCTTCTGGCCCATGCATGACCGGGGCTGTGGGCCGATGACCCCTCGGCCAACGAAGCCTATCTGCGGCCGGTCGACGCTTTGATCGGTCGATTTATGCGTCGGGATGCGCCCATGGCGGCGGCCCGCGGCGCTATCTTGCAACCTTCACGTTTCCGTGCGATAAATTCTGTGTTCGGGCATTTGCGACCCGGAGAGCGGAACGTTTTGGACGACCTTTCCCCGATACTGTGAATCTCTGACGGCCCCGTTTTTCGGCGGGGGGTTTGACCATGCGCCAATGCATGACTGCCGAAAGCAACCACCAGGAACTGCCCTCGACGCCAGGTGGCGGGCAGGACCACCAAGACTGAACGGGTGAAGGAGTTTCCCCAATGGCCCAGACCGGCACCGTTAAATTCTTCAATGCAACCAAAGGCTTCGGTTTCATCACGCCCGACGGCGGCGCCAAGGACGTGTTCGTCCACATTTCAGCGATCGAGGCCTCGGGCCTGCGCACGCTCGTCGACGGCCAGAAGGTCACCTTCGACGTCGAGCCGGACCGCATGGGCAAGGGCCCGAAGGCGGTCAACCTGCGCGCAGCCTGAGCGATCGGCGCACCGCACGTCCCAGGCGGATAAGCGAACGAGGAGCTTGACCAGCACCTGGGCAGGCAGACAGATTTTTGAAAGGCGCGGCGGTTTTCGCCGCGCCTTTTTCATGTCAGCAGTGCAGCATGAACGCATGTTACCGGCAAGTTCATCCGGGTCCCGGCCAATGACGCGCATCATAACAAGCACTTAAAGCGCGGCGGGCTTTAAGTGCCCGCAAAACTTTCTCTTGCCGATGACGCTAAAATAAAGGACAAATTTCCTCTCGGGCATTTGCCGGCCCGAGACTGGAGTTTATGGGATCAAAGGAGCTTCCCATGCCGCAGACCGGCACCGTCAAATTCTTCAACCATGCCAAGGGCTTCGGCTTCATCACACCGGATGATGGCGCGAAGGATGTCTTCGTGCATATTTCGGCCGTGCAGGCGTCGGGTCTTCCCGGTCTCGAGGATGGGCAGAAAGTGACATTCGACACCGAGCCGGACAAGCGCGGCAAGGGACCCAAGGCCGTCAACCTGTCGGTCGGCTGAGCCGGCTTCGGACGACGCCGGCTCCGGCAGGTCAGGTCCGCGCCCCGAGGGTGCGGCTGTTGATGCCGTGAAAGAATGCGCGTGGTCAAAATTTCGTTCAGCCCCCGTTCAGCCACGGTCTCATATTAGTCACTGGTAAAGCCGGACCGTATCCCCTGCAGACCTGCACGGCCCGGTACGAAGGAGACCAAGATGAACCGCATTTTCAAGACAGCCGTGCTGTCCGCCGCCGTGGTCGCCACCACGCTGGGGACCTTTTCGGCAGCCAATGCCGATGACTGGCGCCGTTGGCACCATCACGGCCATGGCAATGGCGACGCTGTGGCAGCCGGCGTTCTCGGCCTTGCCGCCGGCGCGCTGATTGGTGGCGCATTGGCCAATGACCGGCCGCCGCCCGATTCCGACCGTTATTACGATGACGGTTACTACGATCGTCAGGTGCTCGTGCGCCCGGCTCCGGTCCGCCGCTACTATGTGGAACCGCAGGTGGTCTATGCCGACCGCTACGCCGAACCCTGGACGCGCGGCTGGTACGACTATTGCTCGGATCGCTACCGCACCTTCAATTCCCGCACCGGCACCTTCACCGGCAGCGACGGCGAACAGCATTTCTGCACCGCCAACTGAGGCTTCCCTGCCCCAGACAAAAAGCGCTGACCGCAAGGCCGGCGCTTTTTTTGTTGTCGGCTTGTTGGGCTTTCGAACCCAGGGCGGTCCAGACCTCATTCATTCAGGTCAAAAATGGATTGGTCCGCCGTTCCTCGCCGAAGCGCCCGCCGGGGCCATGGCCGCAAATGAAGCCGATGTCGTCGCCGAGCGGCAACAGCTTGTCCTTGATCGAGGCGATGAGTGCCGCATGGTCGCCGCCCGGCAGGTCGGTGCGGCCGACCGAGCCGCGAAACAGCACGTCGCCGACATGGGCGAATTTGGCGGCGCGGTTGTAGTAGACGACATGGCCGGGCGCGTGGCCGGGGCAATGCAGCACCTCGAACACATGGCCGCCAAACGACACAGTTTCCCCTTCTGCAAGGAACCGGTCGGGCACGCAATTGCGCACGCCGTCGATGCCGTAGCGCCTGCCCTGGTTTTCCAGATTGTCGAGCAGCATCTTGTCGGCTTCATGCGGGCCGATGATCTCGATGCCGAGCGCCTCCTTCAACTCCATGGCGCCGCCGGCATGGTCGATATGGCCATGCGTGATCCATATCGCTTCGGCGGTGATCGCATTGTCCTTCAACACCGCCAGCACCTTGTCGATGTCGCCGCCGGGATCGACCACCACGCCGTGCTTGTCGTCCATGTCGAACAGGATGGTGCAGTTCTGCTGGAACGGAGTGACCGGCACGATACCGGCATTGAGCTGACCCATGATCGTCCTTTCGCTGTGTCAGCGATCATGTAGAGGCATCGGCCAAGACCGTCCACGTCCGGAAGGTCAAACAGTGCGTGTCCAAAAAGAAATGGGCGGCCGAAGCCGCCCATTCTGCCAGCCCGAGATTGGCAGGCTTACTTTTTCATGGCGCCCATGACCGCGCCGAGAATGCCGGTCAGGATCGCGCCGCCGCCTGCGCCACCGACGATGTTCTGCAGGTTGAGCGCGCTGCCCAGGCCGCTGGTGGCCGCCGCGGCTGCGTCAGGAGTGATCGCGCCACCGCCGAGCAGGCTGCCGAGGATCGCCGCGCCGCCGACGCCGCCGATGGCTCCGCCCAGGATTTTGGGAAGCTGACCCATCGCCGCCGTCTTGATCGCCGCGCCGACCGCCTGACCACCGATAATGCCTGTAATGATCTGAATGATGATCGGAAGAAGCGTGTTCATGTCCATATGATTAGTCCCTCCATAGCTGCCAGCCTCCCGGGCCGACACCATCATGAGACGCCGAATTGGACGAAAGTCAAATGCACAAACGCTTAAATAAAAGGGGCGGCCTGAAAACCGCCCCTGCTTGCGAGAAAAGCTGTGACTATCGTTATTCTGCGGCAATCGCATGCTTGGGTTGAACGGCCATAGAATAGTCGTTCATGAGATTCTTGGCGATCTCGCCGACCTCGAATCGGTAAGGGCCGATCTCCGAAACCGGGGTTACTTCCGCTGCCGTTCCGGTCAGGAAGCATTGCTCGAAGCCTTCCAGTTCTTCCGGCAGGATGGCGCGCTCGATGACCTCCAGGCCGCGATCCCTGGCCAGGCCAATGACCGTGCGGCGGGTGATGCCGTCGAGGAAGCAGTCGGGCTTGGGCGTGTGGATCTTGCCGTCCTTGACGAAGAAGATGTTGGCGC
>NZ_RZSJ01000171.1:0-10691 GCF_003998025.1 Mesorhizobium sp. M8A.F.Ca.ET.021.01.1.1 | reverse complement strand
ATCCTGCACAAAGAGTCGTTTGTCGTCCAGCCCGAAACCGCCCAATATTCAGGCGTACCAAGCATCCACACCGGACTTCCGGTTTATCGATGCGCTGAATTGACCAGACAAGTGTGAGCAATCGTCATGCTCGCCCGGTGGGCGACATCGGCATTCTCGCGCCCGCTAGAACACAGGAGACGAACATGAACCTGACCCTTGGACCCATCACTGCCGCGGTGAGCGGCCTTGCCATGCGAAGCGCGGCAGCGTTCGAGCGCCGCCGCACATTGCGCAAGGTTTCCCGGCTTTCCGACCGCCGTTTGCATGACATCGGCCTCGAACGCGACTGGGACGGTTCAATTCTCGGCAATGGGAGGGCGATATGACCAGCACGTTGATCATCGGCGCGACCGGGCTTCTCGGCAGCGAGATGGCGAAGGCCAGCGCGCGCAATGGCGACAGCTTGCATGTACTCGTCCGGCCGGCAACATCAGCCAATGGAGAGCGGATGCGCCCGCTGAAGGAGCTCGGCGCCACGGTGCATGTCGGCGATCTCGACGACTATGACAGCCTTGTGCGCGCCGTCGGCAAGGTCGATCGCGTCATCAGTTCGGTGCATGTCGGCTCGGCCAGCGAGATGACGCTGGTGCGCGCCGTCAGGGATGCCGGCGTCTCCCGCTATGTGCCGTCCGCCGGCTTCGGCCTCGACTTCGCCGCCGCCGCGCCCGGCTCGATCGAACCGCTCGACATCAAGCGGGCCGTCTTCGACGCGGTCCGGGAGGCCGACCTGCCCTATACGGTGATCTACACCAACGGCTTCTTCTCGACCTGGGTGGCGACCCTGGGAGACCTGACGCGCTTCGGCTCCTCGCCGCTGCCGCCCGACGAGGTGACGCTCTATGGCGACGGCAATGTGCCGGCGACATTTGTCAGCGAGAAGGATATCGCCGCCGTCACGATGCGCGCACTGGAGGATCCCAATGCTGTTCGCGGCGAAATCCGCATCGCGCAGAACAAGATCACGCAAGCCGAGATGATCGAGCTGTGGCGCCGGGTGAGCGGCCGCTCGCCGCGCGTCAAGCAGATGAGCGCCGACGAGCTGGAGGCGATGATCGAGGCGGTTCCCGGGCTCGGACTGCTGCGCGCATTCTGGATCCGTGGCGAGACCGCGCTCGAGACGGCCACTCCGGAAGCGGGCGCGCTTTACCCGGAGCTGAGGTTTGAAAGCATTGAGAGCGCTTTTGTGGCGATGGCCGGCGCGGGTGGGCGGAGGTTGTGAAGGGGTTAGGGTTTTTGGCAAAGTCGGCTCTCTCCGGCGCCCCCCTCTGTCCTGCCGGACATGTCCGGCAGGACAGAGGGGGGCGCCGGAGAGCGCGGCGGTTGACCCAACAGCCCATCCAGCCGATAGGTCCGCGCGAACAGCCCGAGACCTGCTAATGCCCAACCTCAGAGATACAACCCGCGCTCCCGACACCGCCTGGCAGGATGACGTCCGCGCCGGCGTCCGCCATGTGCGCGACCTCGCTTCCCTGCCGCTCTCGCCGGCCGAACGCGAAGCCGCGCAGGCTGCCGCCACGCTGCACAAGGTGCGCGCGCCAAAAAGCTATCTCGACCTGATCGACTGGAACGATCCGGCCGATCCGATCCGGGCCCAGGTGATCCCGTCGCCTGGGGAATTGGAGGAGGCCGAGGGCGAGCTCGGCGATCCGATCGCCGATCATGAATTCAGCCCGGTGCCGCGATTGACGCATCGCCATGCCGACCGGGTGCTGTTGTTCCCGACCTATCAATGCGCGGTCTATTGCCGGTTCTGCTTCCGCAAGGAATCGCTGACCTCGATCGGCCGTGGCTATACGCGCGAGGCGCTGGAGCCGGCGCTGGCCTATATAGCGGATCATCCCGAAATCCGCGAAGTGATCCTGACCGGCGGCGATCCGCTGTCGCTGCCGGATAAGGCACTTGCCGAAATCCGCGACCGGATTGAAGCGATTCCCCATGTGCGGCTGTTGCGCATCCACACGCGCGTGCCGGTGGCGCTGCCGTCGCGCATCACGCCAGGGCTGGTCGCGGCGCTGCAGGGTCGGCTGATGGTGACGGTGGTCACCCACTTCAACCACGCGCGCGAGATCACCGATGCAACCGAAGCGGCTTGCCGCACCTTGCGACAGGCCGGTTTCGTGCTGCTCAACCAGAGCGTTCTGCTGAAGGGCGTCAACGACACGGTCGAGGCGCTGGAAGAGCTCTGCCGCGAGCTGATGTACCGGCTGGGGATAAAACCCTATTACCTGCACCATGGCGACCTCGCGCGCGGCATGGCGCACCGGCGCACCACGATCGCGCAGGGGCAGGCGCTGGTGGAAGCGCTCAGAGCGCGGCTGTCCGGCATCTGCAATCCCGTCTATGTGCTGGACCTGCCGGAGGGCGGCGGCAAGGTGCCGCTCGCACCGTGCCCTATCGAGGGGCGCGACGGAGAGAGCTGGCGCATTCGCGGGCTCGATGGCGCGGTGAGGGATTATCGGGAGATTTTGGGCGTTCGGGAAGAACGGCCCTCGAAGAATCCGGCTGCCGGCTCATGACGCCAGGATGTTACTCCTGCTTGCGTCATAGCAACTGTTCATAATGGCCAGCGTCTGCGCCGCCCCTCACCTGCCTGCCGGCATCCTCTCCCCGTATAGTGACGGGGAGAGGGGCGCTACCGTCGCCGATTTCGCCAATCTCAAGCGTTGCAGGAAAACCACCGGCGTTGCGGCCGGTCCTCTCTCCCCGTCACTATACGGGGAGAGATGTCCGGCAGGACAGTGAGGGGCGGCGCTGACGCCAAAGATTGCTGCATTCGGCCGGAAACTCATGATGTCGTAACGCAGCAGGAATAGTCGGGCTGACCCTAAACCCCATCACCGTCGACAAACGCCAGCACGACCACACGCGAGGCAATGCAGTATGCGATCCTGACCCGGCGGCCGGTCCTCGTCGTCGCGTGGCCGGCCTCCAAGTTCACGACGATGTCCTCGTAGCCCAGCACCTCGCGGTCCAGCGGATAGGCAGCCTTGTAGACCGCTTCCTTGGCGGCGAAGAGGACGCGGCCGGCAAGCTGCCGGTCGGCGGTACCCGTCCGGTCGGCGGGCATCGCAACGAGGGCGGAAATCTCATCGGGCAGGGGCAGCGCCGGTTCGACATCGATGCCGATCGAGCCGATGCCGGCAACAGGCGCGACCGCCGCCACGGCCATATCGTCGTCATGGGCGAGCGAACCTGTTATCCCTTCGGGCCAGGCGGGCGCACCGGAAGGCGTGCGCAAGAGGGCGAAACCGTCGAAGCCGGCATCCGCCAGCAGCCGGTGCGCGATCCAGCGCGCCGCGCCGCTGGCCCGCCGCATGGCCGGCTGGCGGGCGGGGATGGACCCTGCCTCCGCCGGTAACAGATGGGTCTCGTCGCCTTCACGGATGATCCGGCAGCCGGTGCGGACCCCGGCCGGAGCCATGGCGGCCATGGCGCGTGCCAGGGCGATTTCCTCGGGCGTCATCGGTCGCCGGGCGCCAGGACGAGATCGGCGATCATTTCACCGTCCTCGTCGAGCCCTTCCTCGACGAAACCGGCGGCGCGATAAAGCCGCCGCGCCGCCTCGTTCTCCGGTTCGTAACAGATCGACACGTGCCTGACATGGCCGAGCCCGCGGATTTCCTTCAGCACCGCCCGCAGCGCGGCCTTGCCATAGCCCCGGCCCTGCCAGGCGCGGTCGACCATGAAGCGGTAGATGCGGGCCTCGTCATCGTCCCGTGGCGCCTCGTACATCAGGAATCCGACAAGCTGGTCCCCGGCCATCACGGCGCGCGGCCGTGCGTCCCGATCGGACCGGGCTTCGCGCAGCGAGTCCGCATTGCTGGCGACGAAGTCCATCTGCTCCGGAGCCAGTCGCAGGGCCGTGACCAGGGCGCGATTGGCCGGGGTCACCGGGACGATACGGATGCCAGGCGCGCGGTCCGTCAAGACGCCGATGCCCCGGAGCCCTCGCTGACCGGCTCGACGAACCGGTGCAGCTTGGCCGGGTTGCCGCGCCAGATGGAGTTGGGCTCCAGCTCCTCGCCCTTCATCACGAAGGAATCGGCATCCACCATCGATCCCTTGCCCATCACGACGCCGTAATGGACGAAGGCGGACGGCCCGAGCGTGCAGCCATCGCCGATGCGGATGAAGTCGGACTTGAACGCGCCTTCCTCCAGCGAATGGGCCTGGATGACGCAGCCTTCGTTGAGCGTGACGTCGTCGCCGATCTCCACCAGGGAGCGCTCGGTCAGGTTGGCGCCGCCGTCATAGACGCGCTTGCCCACCTTGACACCCAGCATGCGCAGGATCATCGGCCGGAACGGCGTGCCGGCGAACAGGCGCACGATGGGCGAATCCGCCAGCTTCCAGTGGCGCTCATGGCGCCAGAAGGTGACGTCGTAGATCGTCGTTATCTGTGGCTTCAGCTTGCGAAAACCAAGGCTTGCCCGCTCGACGAAGATGTAGAACGGAATGGTGATGGCCGAGGTCAAAAGCACCGCCACGAAGAGCGCGATCTCCGCCCATTCGGTGTAGTAGTTCAGCGCCCGGTCCCAGATCGCCAGCGTGGCGAACAGCATGACCCACTGCGTCGCTATGAACAGGAGGATCGTCACGAGATTGTGACGGTTCTTGAGCGGAATGCGCTTCAGCCGGTCTTCCTCGTCGATGCCGGCGATGAGTTCCTTGTCGCGGTTCACCATGCGCGGGATTTCAAAGGGCGGCGAGCCCAGAAGGCCGACATTCTCGCGCAACGGTCCGTCGATCGGGACCATCACCTTGGTGCCGAGCAGGACGTTGTCGCCCGTGCGTCCGTCCGGTGGATAGTAGATGTTGTTGCCGAGATAGTTGCGCTCGCCGATCCGCGTCGGCTCGAGCCGGAACGCGGAAGCGGACTTGTGCATGTTGATCATGAAAAGCCCGTCCGACACCATGGTCTGGGTGCCGATCTCGCACAGGAGCGGGTTTTCGTGCTGCTGGTTGGAGCCGAAATTGGAGCCGGTCTGCACCACCTTGTTCAGGTTCCAGCCGATGGCGCTCATGTAATGGACGATGGCCGAGCTGTCGCCGAACAGCAGCCCGAGCACGCGCGAGTTGCTCGAGAACTCGGCAACCGTCTGCAGCCAGTAGCGGAAGCCGTAAAGCGTGTAGGTGCGGCCGGGTTTCAGGATCAGGCTGAACAGGCGCGGCACCAACGTGGCGGCGAGGAAGGCGACGGCGATGTAGCCGAAAAGCGTGACCGTCGTGCCGATCGCCACAATGCCGATCGTCTCCTGATAGTCGTCGCCGACATTCTCCCAATAGCTGTGGAACAGAAGCGGCAGCGGGGTGATGATGGCAAACAGCCCTATCAGTTGCACGGCTTCGTAGAGGAAGCGACGGATGCGGGGAGGATTGACGTTGCGCACCTTGCAATAGTCCGCCGTGGTCGGCACCGCCGGCGATCCATGCCAGTGTTCGCCGTCGGGGATGCTTTGCCCGCGCTGCAGCGAGGAGGAATGGCCAAGCTGGCCGCCATCGCCGATCGCAGTGTCGATGTCGAGCGTGCAGCCGACGCCGACGAAGGCATCGCGGCCGATGTTCAGCGGCCCGGTGTGGATATAGCCGGCCTGGGCGCGATAGCCGAGGATCAGCGATTCCTTGCGCAGGATGGTTCGGTCGCCGATCGAAATCAGGTCGGTGCATACTGGCACGGCACGGGATTCGATGACCACGTTCTTGCCGATCCTGGTTCCCAGAAGCTGCAGGTAAAGGCTGTAGAGGGGGCTGCCGCGGAACAGCACGACGGGCGCCGTGCGGATCAAGGTTTTCACCACCCAGAAACGATAGTAGCGCAGGCCCCAGATCGGGAACGCTTCCGCCTTCCAGCGGCCGACGAGCACCCATTTGGCGACAACGGCAAAGCCCGACATGCCGAAGAACACGCCGGCCGAGAGCACCACGCACCTGATGTAGAGCTGCAGCGGCTCGTCGAGCGCGTCATAGACCCAGTTGAGGCCGTCATTGATCGCCCACAGCGCCACGTAGCTGTAGAGCGCGTAAAACAGCAACTGCGCCGCGCCGCAGGTCCAGTAGACGAGATTGGACGCCTGGCGGGTGAGAACGGGCTCGTTGGTGGCCGTCGTCAGCTCTTCCGCCACGCTCAGGTGCTTGGCCAGGCGCGCCACGGTCGGATAGAGATAGATGTCGCGCATCGACGTCGTCGCCCATTCCTTGCGGGTGCGCACGCGGGCGCAGAAATGCGCCATGAGCAGCGAGTTGGCGCCAAGATCGTCGAAGAAATTGTCCTCGACCGACACGTCGTCGAACTTCAGCACGGCGCATAGCGCGTCGGCCAGGAAACGCTCGTCGTCATTGCCGGGCGCCACCATGGCGCGGTCGGCCGAAAGCCGGACGCTGGTCGGCTTGGGAAGCTGGCGAAGATCGACCTTGTTGGAGACCGTCATCGGGATGACAGGCAGTTCCTCCAGATAGGAGGGCACCATGTAATCCGGCAGCCGCCGCTTCATCGTCTGGGCAATGTCGGCGCGCGAGAGCACCGGCTGGCCGGCCTTGGGCGCGTAATAGGCAACGAGCTCGACGCGGCCCGGCTCGATCTCCCAGGTGGTGACGGCGGCCTGCGCGATCTCCGGCTGGTCAAGCAGCACGGCCTCGATCTCGCCGAGTTCGATGCGGTAGCCGCGGATCTTGACCTGGGTGTCGATGCGCCCGGCATATTCGATCTCGCCGGCGTCGTTGATCCGGCCAAGGTCGCCTGTGCGGTAGATGCGCTTCGACGGGTTGTTCGGCAGGCCGAGGAAGTCGGCAATGAATTTCTGTTCGGTCAGGTCCGGCCGGTTGAGATAGCCGACCGCCAGCCCGATGCCGGCAATGCCGATCTCGCCCAGTTCACCAGGCTCGGCAAGTTGCGGCAGCGAAGGGTCGAGAATGACGATCGAATAGGTGGGCAGCGGCGCGCCGATGGTCACCGGCCGGTCCGGCGTCAGCGCTCCCATGGTTGCCGTGACGGTCGCCTCGGTCGGGCCATAGGTATTGAGGATCTGCCGGCCGGGCTTCGACCAGCGCACCACCAGATTGTGCGGGCAGGCCTCGCCGCCCACCAGGAGCGTGCGCAGGCTTGGCACGTCAGATGTCATGGACGACAGAAGCGTCGGGCTGCAGGCCATGCAGGTGATGTCGTGATGGCGCAGGAAATCGGCGAGCTCTTCGCCCACCAACGGCATCTGGCCCGGTGCCGGCACGACGGTCGCGCCGGCGACGAACGGCACCCAGATCTCTTCGGAGGAAAAGTCGAAGGCGATGGTCATGCCCTGGTAGACGCGATCGCCCGGCCGGTAGCCGTAGGATGCGGCGGCGACGCGGATGAAGTTGACGAAGCTCTGGTGGCGGATGGCCACGCCCTTGGGCCTGCCGGTCGTGCCCGACGTGTAGAGGATGTAGCAGATGTCTTCGATCGCAGTGGCGGCCTGCGCCTTGTGCGGCTTCAGCGGCGTGTTGGACTGGGCGGATATTTCGGCGGCGGCGCTGTCGATCAACAGATGCGGAACCGGCAACTCGCCGGCCCGCGATGCATAGGTGGCGATGGTGACGACCAGGCTGACGCTGGCGTCCTCGATGATGAGCGCCATGCGCTCCTGCGGAAAGGCGGTGGCCAGCGGCACGAAGGCGGCGCCCGCCTTCACCACGGCGAGCAGGGCGACATAGGTTTCCGCGGACCGGTCGAGGATCAGCCCGACGCGGTCGCCCGGCCGCACGCCGCGCTTGACCAGCAGGCGGGCGAACTGGTTGGCTCTGCTGTCCAGCTCCTGATAGGTCCAGGCGCGGCCCTCGGAGATCACCGCCGGCAGCGTGGCAAATGTTTCGGCGAGTTGTTCGAAGACCTTGTCGAGCCGCTCGTCCGGCTGACCCGCCCGGGCAAAATCGGCGCCTGCCAGGACCTGGCGGCGCGCTCCGAGGGCAATTTCCGCAGGTGCATGGACGCTGTCGCGGCTGGTCCCGGGCTCTCCGCCCAACCTTGCCGCTTCCCTGTCCAGTTCGGCGATATCGATACCGTGGTCCATTTCCAAACTTTCTCGTCCTGGCCAAGCCGTCACGGGCACATCTCGGTCATGCCGCCGCTCGAGCAGGCATTGTCGGCTGTGCCGCCGCTGCAATTTGATCGTTGTTGATGGAGGTGGAATGACCGAAGCCTCCAAAACGGAAGATTCCGGAATTCCGACCGGCGATCGCTGACCGCCGGGTCCCTCTTTGGCCGCGCGGTTATCACGGAATCGGCCGCTCCCTCTTCACATGTTCGGGAGCATGGACGCGGGGCGTCGCCGGGGCGCTGCCGGCGGCGAGCGACATGCCGGGAAGGGCACCCATCGATCCGTCCGAACCTCGTTGCATTGCCCGTACCCAACCCCGTGCGCCTGTGCGGCGGCCAGATTTCCGGCCGTTGAGGGATTGATATGCCATCCGATCTTTTCGCCAGTTTTTCTGAACTGTTGAATCTTGTTTCTGGATTGTGTCTGGGTGGGCCTGCGCATGCCCGCAACCGCCTGTTTTCCGGCTTTTTGAAAAAAATCTGTCGGCGCCGGGAATAAAGCGCGGCGCTTCCGGGTCTTGTCATCAGCGGGGCCAATCGGCCCGCGACGCGAAGAAACGAAACAAGGATTTAGCGAAATGACCAAGCTCGCTCTCAGCGTGGCCGCGATGTTGCTTGCCTCGAGTTCCGCCTTTGCCGGCAGCGACCATGGCGCCAACAATTCCAACCAGCCGGCCGCTCCGGTCGACACCAACGCGACGGCTTCGATCCCTTACACGGCACGTCCCCATGGCGTCGACACCAAGGTGACGACCGGGCCGAAGCAGGAGTCGGTGCAGGACATCATCAACCGGCACAATGACGAGGGCATCTGGGGCAACTGAGCGCTCGGTCTTCGAACATCCCAGGGGCTTGGCCCTCCGTCATTCCAAGACGTGCCTTTAGCCACCACTCAACAGAGGAAGAACCACCATGTTCAGCATGACACGCCGCACACTGCTCGGAACCGCCACTGCCGCCGCTGCCTTCGGCCTCGCCGGCAAGCTTGAATTCACCCGCCCCGCTTTCGCGCAGACGCCGGTGGAGCCGACCGTCGGCTTCTACAAATACACGGTCGGCGACATCGAGGTCACCGCTATCTATGACGGCATCTGGAAGAAGCCGCACGACCCGGCCTTCATCAAGAATGTCTCGGTAGACGACACCAAGGCCGCACTCGCCAAGGCGGGTCTGACCACCGACTTCATGCCCATTCCGCTCACCGTCGTGGTGCTCAAGATGGGCGGCAAGCTGATCATGATGGATGCAGGCTCCGGCGTCGGCCAGTGGCAGGCCAACGCCACGCATCTGCCGGCCAACATGGCCGCCGCCGGCATCGACTACAAGGCGATCGACACCATCATGATCTCGCATTTCCACCCCGACCATGTCTGGGGCCTGATGGAGAAGGGTACCAACACGCCGGTGTTCCCCAATGCCGAGCTGATCGTCAACGCCACCGAATACAACTGGTGGACCGACCCGAGCCGGCTGGCCAAGCTGCCCGAGGGCCGCAAGCCGGCGGGCAAGCGCATCGCCGAGAACTTCCCGAAATGGAAGAACTGGAAGCTGGTCGAGGACGGCGCCGAGGTGGCGCCCGGCATCCAGATCATCGCCGCACCCGGCCACACGCCCGGCCACTCGGTGTATCTCGCCAACTCCGGCAAGGAGCAGCTGATGATCTCGGCCGACACCATGTATGTGCCGGCTTTGCTGGCGCCGCATCCGGAATGGCAGGGCGCTTACGACCAGGATGGGCCCACCGCAATCACCACGCGCCACAAGATCATCGACCGGGTGATCGCGGACAACATCCGCATTTCCGGTTCGCACTTCCCGTTCCCGGGCACCGGCGTCTTCGTCAAGGACGGCAATGCCTATGGCTTCACTCCGGTCGAAATTTGAGCGTCAGCTCCCAATCCAGACAAGCGAGACAGACAATGAAACAATCCTATCTGGGCAAGCACGCCCTCTACGGCCTGCTCGGCGCCATCGCCGTGCTGACCGTCGTCCCCGTCGCCACGATCATGCCGGCCTATGCGGTCGACGACATCGAAGGCGCCGACGCGCCAGACCTCACCGCCGTGAAGGCCAAGATCGACGCCAAGGACTACAAGGGCGCGCTGGAGGATTTGCGTGACCTCGCGCAGGACAACCAGCAGGCCGACGTCTACAATCTGCTTGGCTTCACGCTGCGCAAGACCGGCGACCCCACCACCGCGCTGACCTACTACAACAAGGCGCTGGAGCTGAAGCCCGACCACAAGGCCGCCCGCGAATATCTGGGCGAGCTCTATGTCGAGACCGGCGACATGGCCAAGGCTCAGGAGCAACTGGCCTCGCTGCAGAAACTGTGCCCCGCCGGCTGCGACGAGCTTGCCGATTTGCAGAAGGCCATCGACACCAAGGTGACGAAGTAGGGCGGGCAAGGCGGTTCCCTTGCTCGCGAAGGCCAGCGCAGCCCCCGCTCCGACCGCTTCGCGGCCCATCTCCCCCATTCCATGGGGGCGAGGAACCCAAGCTCTCCAAAGCCGCGACCTCGGCAGCTAGGATTTCCTCGCCCCCATGGAATGGGGGAGATGGGCCGCGAAGCGGTCGGAGC
>NZ_RZSJ01000170.1:0-10736 GCF_003998025.1 Mesorhizobium sp. M8A.F.Ca.ET.021.01.1.1 | reverse complement strand
GATGTAGAGGATGCTCTCGAACTTTCCGATGCAACTGAGGTTTGATCAGGCACGGCTCCGCTTCAGGAGTGGAGCCGTGACCAATTTGCGCCTTATGTCGGTCGTTCAGCCTGACCGGCATCGATCCCAAAAGCGGCCGTTCGGTCATGCGGGCAAGCAGCCCCTCAGGAATACCTGGCTTCCGGACATTCCAGTCAGTGCGCCTCGTGGGAACGGTCCGTCATAAGCAGCCTCATAGATTGGAGCTGAGAACGCCGTTGGCGGCTGAGTACGGGAACGCGTTTCATTACCGGCGACGGCTTTGCGTCAAATGTCGGCCACACCGATGTTCGCCCCCGCAACGAAGCCTCACCTAAGAACTTTGCCGGAGACAGTCGCTATAGGACCTTGGCCCGGATCGTAAAGGGAACGCCACTGTCGGAGGAAATCCTTAAACGTGCAAGGAAGCGCCTGCATCGCTAGGCGCTCCCGGTCTCGACGACGCCGTGACCGCTTAGCCAGCTCGACCTAGCGTGGACGAGTCCCCGCAATCAAACGGTCGGGACGGTGCCGCCGTCGATGACAAACTCGGCACCATGGATCGAAGCGGCCCGATCCGAGGCCAGATAGGCGATGACGTCGGCGACCTCGAAGGGTTCGGCTCCGCGACCTATTGAAATGCCGCCAAGGCCAGCCAGTACGAGTTGGCGCGCGTCCTCGATACTGCCACCGTTGGCGGCTTGGATGCGCTTGAGAAATACATTGGTCCCCTCGGTCATGATCCAGCCAGGAGAGACGACGTTGACCCTCACGCCCTTGGGACCCAGCTCCTTGGAGATGGACTTGCTGTAAGTCCGGAGCGCGGCTTTGGCGCTGGCGTAGGCGGTGGTTGCGTCGGGAAGCGGCAGGACCGACTGGATGGAGGTGACGTGCACCACCGCGCCGCTGCCCCGCTCGATCATCTGCGGAATCAGGAGCCGGTCGAGGCGGACTGTGGCTAGGAGGTTCAAGTTGAGCTCGGACAGCCAATGATCGTCCGTCAGGGCGACGAAGCCGCCGCCCGGCGTGGTCGAGCCCCCCAGCACATGGGCCAGAATGTCGACGCCGCCTAGACGCTCGACCGCCGCTTTCGTCAAGCTTGCCGCACCCTCAGCCGTTGTAAGGTCCGTCTGGACGAATTCGACGCAGTCGATGGGATCCAGGTCTCCGCGGGCGGAGGTGATCACCCGGGCGCCGCCGGCCAGGAAGCGGTCAACGGTGGCGCGGCCCAGACCCTTGGTGCCGCCGCTGATGAGCACGCGCTTTCCAGCGAACTCGGTCGGATCAGCCTTGATGGTCATGCCGTGATCTCCAGCGCTTTTATGGCGTCACTTTCGAGCGTAAAGCGGTAGGTGAAGCGGATCGGGCTGCCCTTAAAGTCGCCATGGGCAGGGCCTTCGACCACGACCTGACCGTTCTCGTGGCGAACGGCATCCGGCTTGAAAATCGCCCTGACCGGGATCACCGCTTCTTCGAACAAGGTCCGCATTCCGGTGTAGCCTTCGTGACGGCCTTCATCTGCAAAAAGGACCGCGTCGCGCGTGAAGGGCTTCAACATTCCGTCTACATCGAGACGGGCGTTCGCGGCCACATACGCGGCAATCGGGGATGGAAGTTCGGGTGTCATTGTTTTGTCCTTCTTACTGCTGGGGCAGCCTCGAATGGCTGCTTGCGGTTGGCAGTGAAGATAGAGGTGGACAGGTCGCACGATAATGGGGACAATTCGGGATGTTTCATCACGAAAGTCGGGATAATTGTGCAAAGTAGCCTGATGGAATTAGACGCAGTTCTGATGGTTGCGCGCCGGGGCAAGTTTCGCACGGCTGCGCTAGAGCTCGGAGTTTCAACGACCGCGCTCAGTAATGCGGTGGGAAAGTTGGAACGCACGCTCGGCATACGGCTATTCAATCGGACGACGCGAAGCGTTTCGTTAACAGAGGCAGGTCAGCAATTTGTCGCGCAGGTTGCTCCCGCCGTGCAGGACATTCATGAGGCGATGGACGTCGCGCGCTCTCAACAGGCCACGCCTTCAGGCACGCTGCGCATCAACGCCTTTCCGACAGCGGCGCGGGAAATTTTTTCGTGGCTTGTCTTACCGTTTCTGCGCGAGCACCCTCTGGTCCACATCGATATCGTCACGGAGGGACGCCTGGTGGACATTGTCGCGGGCGGCTTCGATCTAGGCGTGCGCAGCGCCGATCTCGTGCCGGTCGACATGATCGCACTGCCTTTGGGGAGTGGAAGGCGTAACGTTGTGGTGGGCTCGCCGCGCTATTTGGAAACACACGGGACGCCCATCGTCCCCCAGGATCTCGCCGAGCACTCTTGTCTTCGCGTCCGGCTTCCCGATGGCGCAATCTATCGCTGGCCCTTCGAGAAGGATGGACAATCGGTCCATATCGATGTCGACGGCGCCATCACCCTCGACGAAGCGAGCCTCGCACGCGCCGGCGCCCTCGCTTCCGTCGGTCTCACTCTGGCGATGGAATCCGACGTCCGCGACGACATCGGGGCAGGCCGCCTCGTTCGCGTGCTTGAAGATTGGACACCCACGCTCTCGCCCTTGAGCCTCTACTATCCGAGCCGCCGCAACCCGACCGCTGCGTTCAAGGCGTTCGTCGATTTCGCGCGGCGGCACAGTGGGGGCAGCGAGGCCCTGACGCCATCCATAGGTCGGGAAGCGCGATGAGCCTGGGCACGCTTGCCGCCCTGCATCTGTGCGCTGTCTGCATAAAGCATATGAGTTGCGGAGCAGCTCACAAAATCACGGGACACTACTTGAACAAGTGACCACCACCCAGCGGGCTCGCACGCCAGAGCACCGGGTCAGCGGCCATCGAACGAGACACGCGCTCGGTAAGCCGGTCGTACCCTATGCTCGGGTTAGACCGTCGCGTAGGCACTTTGCAAGCTCAGGCCGGCGTGTGGCGATCTCAGGACGCTGTGCGCATTCGCCGGCTGCTTAAAAACTCCATGATCTTGTATGCGCTCATCGGTCGGCTGAGCGCATAGCCTTGCAAGATGTCACAGCCCAAATCCTTGAGGATCTTGGCCTGCTGCATTGTCTCGACACCTTCGGCGATGACTTCCACCCCCAAGGACCTGCCAATCTGCACGATTGATCCTACGACCTCGCGCTGCTGGTCTGACCCGGCGATTGGACTAATAAGTTGGCGTGCAATTTTCAGCCGTCGTGGTTGCAGTTTGAGCAAGCTGACAATCGACGCGTGGCCGGTGCCAAAATCGTCAATTTCTATGTCGATTCCGAGTTCCTTGATCTGGTTGACGTTCCAAACCATAAGCTCATCGGTATCGTCGAGGAAGATTGATTCGAGGAGCTCGAACGAAACGGTTCCTGGTTTTATTGAAAGTGAAGTCAGGCTGTTGATCAGTTCATCGTCCTGCAGCCGTCTTGCCGAGACATACACCGAAACGCGCGGAACCAACAGCCGGGCTCTTTGCCACTGATCAAAGTCCCGGAGAGCTTGCTCGAGCACTAGTCGGTCAATGTCGAAACGACATTCAACTCTTCCGCAATTTCATCACAGCCGGAAGACTGGTCCAGGTCATCAAGGTGCGGAAGCGCTGATGAATGGCAAATTGCAAGGTTGAATCTCGGTCGGCCTAACTTCCGACCGGTGCAGGGTATAGGAGCAGACTTAATCGAACCTTGGTGCCTCTGCTCAAAATTTAGAAAAGGCTCATGGAGATCAACGCTGATTGTCAGTCTGGACGGTAGATCGACGAGGAAAGCGAAACGGTCGGAAGCGAGTATCGCGCCAAGCGCTGCCACCGGCGGAAAAGGAAAGCGACAAAGCAGTCATCTCAACCCGCAACCGCTATCTTCTGCAGCGCGAAGGCTGCAACCGCCTTTTGTCAGGAAACGACGCATGGCTGTCCTGATTCATGGGGTCGGGTTCGTGTGAACTGACCCCCGAAAGTTGGACACAACCTTCGGGGGTTTTGCATGTCCAGATATAGTGCGGGTTTCAAGCGCTCTGTTGTCGGTAGCTATGTCCCAGGTGCACGGCGATGCCGGGCCGTCGGGCAAATACGATCATTACGACGCGGCGTTCAAGCTGTCGGTGCTCGAGCGGATGTGGAAGGAAGGTCTGTCGCATCGCCAGACGGCGGCACTGTTCAATATCCGCAATGCCGGTTGCCTGACGGAGTGGGAGAAGCGCTATCATGCGGACGGAATAGAGGTGCTCGGCCCACGCCCCAGAGGACGACCCATGTCGAAGCCGACCCCCGCAGTGCCTGTTGCAGCCCGTGACGAGGCCAAAACCCGCGAAGAACTGCTGGCCGAGCTGAAGCATCTGCGGATGGAAAACGCTGACCTAAAAAAACTGGAGGCCTTAACGCAGGGACACGCGCCCAAAAAGCGCAAGCCGTCCAGTCGTTAAGGCCGTTGCATCCGCTTAAGGGCCTGCTCGAACTGGCGAAGCTGCCACGCAGCACGTTCTATTACAGGCAAAAGGCGGCCGCGCGCCCGGACCGCCATGCGATGCTGAAGGAGGCGATCAAGACCATCTTCGACAACCCGGAACCTTCGACACCGTCCAAAGCCTGGACGAAGCCATCACGGACTACATCGACTACTACAACCAACGCCGCATCAAACTGAAACTCAAAGGGCTGGCCCCTGTGCAATACAGGACCCAGCCCTTAAATCTACCAGCTCAATGAACCGTCCAACTTTACGGGGTCAGCTCAATCTGCCGGGCTTTCTTCTCGATGACTTTGTGGCTACAAACTACTGACCCATCCCGAACTTGTAGGTCAGCCTAGCCATCACGGCATCAACCTTTGCCACTGTGCGATAGGTCTCAGGATTAGCACCCAGGCTGCCGTCATCGAACACGTTGTTGCCCGTGCTCGTCTTATGACCGAGGTCAATGTGGGTGTAGTCGACGCCGAGCGAGAGGTTGTTCGTAACGGCGTAGTCGATGCCGGCGCCAAGCGCATAGCCATTCTGCCAATCATTTTTCTCGTAGGTCACGAGAGCGTCGTTGTCTCGGGCTCGGAAATCGACCTTGCCGCCGGCATAACCCGCCTTCGCGTAAATCAGCACGCGATCGAAGGCATAGCCGACGCGGCCAACGACCGTTGCGTAATTCGAGATCTTGACGGTTTCGGTGTCACTGTCCGGGAAATAGGGACTGGTGATGGTTTTTCGGATGCCCGTTGCAGTCCAGGTCGCCTCGCCTCCCAGCACGAATTGCCCCCACTGCCATTGCGCGCCTGCATGAATACCTCCAGCTACGCCGGCTTTGTTGAAGTCAAAGCCTTCCGTGCCGGCCGGAACGGCGTCGGTGAAAAACCCACCGTTCGGCTCCGTTACGTCCGTCGCCGTGATGTCACCATTGGCAACGCCGAGGTGGCCGCCGACATAGAAACCGCTCCAGTCGTAGGCCGACCCAGCGATCGGCGCGACCATGTCGGCTGCTGAGGCTGTGCTTGCCGACAGGGCAGTAAAGGCGATAACTGCTAAGAATCTATTCACGATTTTTCTCCCAACCCAAGACAATCCCTCGCATATAGCAATAGCCGGGACGGCTCTAAAAGTGTGTGATGTTTTTGCCACAAAGACATATTAGTTGCCACTATGAAGCATGGAGAGGTTCGATATCACCCCGGCACTTGCGAAAGGCAAGATAATGCCAAGTACAGCCCGATAGTCGGCACTCTTGCCGAGGATTCGGCTGACATTTAGCTACGGGCAGTCGCCCAGTCTTAGGAAAAGGCCCATTCTGGATCGCTTGGGGCAATCGCTCGCTCCCGCAGCAGTGAGCCAAGTTCAGTCCACGAGGGATCAGAAACGAAACTGCTCAGACCTCCACAGGCATCAGCGAAAGGCATATCGCCGAAGCGGTCGATGACCTTGCTGGTTTCGCCTATGCTGCCCTTTCGGATCGACTCGAATGGATTCTCATCGCATTCAATGACGCGATGCCCCCAAGCTCCTGGCACATCATCGCTCGCGATAGCGCGTCGAAGGTCCGCATCCATGTCTGCGGTCTCTAGAGCCCGACAAATGACGTAGCGCATCAGGGGATAGTAGACTGGCTGGTGGCTGCCTCCAAGCGCGCGCACCCCGGGCAGGATCGACAGGACCAGAAACATGAGGAGCAGATTCGGAACAAGGCTGCGGTTCGCTAGCCGCTCAATGATATCGGGAGCCGCGAAGCGAGCTACCTTCGTTCTGGTCGCCAGATTGACGAGTTCTCCACCCACCATGCGCAGCGGCAGGCGCTTTCCGTTTTCATAGTACCAAAAGAAATCCGTACCGCGTGCGAACCAGCCACCCCAGGGGCCAGCCCCCAGCCTGTCGATCTCGTCAAGGATATTCAAAGCCAGCTTTGGGCTTTCCAGCAACCTCGTACGCAGCCAGGAATCCTGGTCTGATAGGTGGTCCGCCACCAGGTCGGCAACATCCTCATCGTCGATTTGCAGGAAGGCAAAGCTCTCTCCGAACAGATTTGGCCAGAGGATACGATTGGCTGCCTTGATGGCATGCGCAGGCCGCTCGAACTGCGTCTTCGGCAGAAGGCTGCGAAGCAGGGCGGGGGCGTCTCCCTCGGCATTTGGCTCCGTTGGCACCAGCTCGAACCGGTATGATCCAGGCCCGGTCAGAAGGCTGTAGCCGATCATCTGGCTTCGGCTGAGACCGAACACGTTCACCGGCTTCCCGTCAATCATGATCCAGCCTGGCCCCTTGCGGGGCTTTTCAACGAGACTCACCGTTGAAACGGCATAGGAAACGTAGGTCGAGCAGCCATGCGCCGAGAGGCCAAGCAGGCTGAAGATATGCGTGTAATAGGCCTCTGGCTCCATGAGGAGAAACAAATGCGGGCCGGTCTGCAACACGCGGCGTTGTTCTAGATCTTTGCATATTTGGGAGACGGCGTTGATCGGCAATCCGTTTCGCGTTCCCGCGTTCCTGATCGTGTCGAGCAGCCTGGCAAGCGCGCGGCTGCGAATTTCGGGTTCCTGTTTCTGGGCAGGCGCTTCGAACAAGCGGGACGCATAATCGCGAAGAGGGCGGCAATGATAGGAGCGCGTCCAAGGATAGAGCGCCGCCAGAGAGTCCAGCACCGCGTGCTTGGCGCCTGTGTCGGTCGCTAGCTCGTCCACCTCACGGTTCATCCTTTCGCTGCGCGATGCCGATGCTCAATGCAGGAATGCTGATAAGGAGCAACACTCCGAATCCGAAGAAGATCGTCGAAGGAAATACACTCTCGCCTATAACGCCAGCGATGCTGAAAATCACCAGTCCGAGCGCGACAGCGAGACTGTGCATGACGCCCTTGGCCCTGCCCAATACATTGCCATGCATCCGCGACTGCAGTGTGACCTCGATACTCACCCGGCCCAGATTGTAGAGAAACCCCAGAGTGGCGAAGACGATCAATGTCCAGGGCGCCCGTAAAGTGATCAACGACATCCACGCGAGCGCCGTTGAGGCCAACAGCATGAGGTGCAGTATAGGACCACTGATCGCTCGTGTCAGCCTGACGAGAACAGCCGCCCCAATAACCGAACCAGCCGACCACGCGGCCTCAAGGTAGCCGAAATCGGCGGCGGTGCCTTGCTGCTCTTCGAAGACGAAGCTTGATCCGATCACCGTGACCAGCACCGCGCCTCCATAGAGAAGGGCATAGGCGGCAAACAGACGAAGGAGATTCCTGTCCATGTTCGGTGCCAGGCCTGTGGCCGTTCTGACACCTTGCGGGGGGAGGCCTGGCCGCATCCAGAAGAGTGAACCGGCTGAAACGAGGAACAACAGGGCGAGCACCAAGAACGTCAGGGCAGGGGAGCGCCCACCTAGCAACGACCCGGCTAGCAACGCTGCGCCGAGGCTGCCAAACTGCATGGTGAAGAACACGGTGGAATTCGTGGTCGCAAGTTCGGCTCCTCTCGTCATGAGCGGGATCATCGCTTGCGAGGCGGTCAGCGCGACACGATCGCAAATCGAAAAGAGCGCCGCTGACACGCAGAGTGTCAAAAAGGCGTCCAGATACAGCACCGAACAAGCCGTAGTGAGCAAGATGGCAAAGCGACCGAGGTCGGTCGCGATGTTCAATCGCCGTCGGTCAAACCGGTCCGCTGCCAGGCCGGCCAGAGGGCTTGCGACGAGTTCGACAACGCTGACGGTCGCAAGCAGTGCCGGCACGCCGGAGCCTCCGTAGCCTGCTGTGACAACAGTCCAGGCGGATGCGATGTAATAGCCGTTTCGACCGACTGCCGCTGATAGCGTGCTGGCCAGGAATCCAAGCCATAGCCGGGACTGGACGCCTGATCTCAGGTTAGCGTGAATTTGAAGTGTATTTGACAAGGGCGCATCCAATCGACGCTTGTCATACCCGCTGCCCAGATTGATGCTTAACAATCACGCCTGATTTTTCAGTTCGTTGCTGAAATCACCGGAAGTATTGAATCAGATCCTGGACCGGCGGCGGTATTCCGTCGGACTGACGCCGAACGCCCGCTTAAAGGCGATCGTGAAATGGCTTGAGCTGCCGAACCCGCATTCCAGCGCGATCTCCGTCGCCGACAAATTGGTCGATCGCAGCAGGTCGGCGGAGTGATCCAGTCGACGCCGTGCGATGAACGCATGTGGCGTCATCCCGGTCGATTGCTTGAAAGCCCTACTGAAATGGAAACGGCTGACACCGACCTCCTTTGCCAGATCGGCGAGAGTGGGAGTCTCGTCCGACGACGATTCGATCATTGCGATCGCACGTTTGAGATCGAAGGCCGACAACCCGCCTTTTGCCGGCTCATGATAGTGACCGTTGCGCCTGACCATCTGAACGAGCAATTGCATGGCCTGGCTCTCGACCATCGTCACGCTGATCGGATCGGGCTGCCTGAGCTCGATGGCGATCCGTTGCAGGGCCATTTCCACCGTGCTGTCCCGAAATCCGATCGCAGCCGGCATGTCACCCGAGCGATGGCGCACCATCCCGCCGAACGCTTCGTCGGTGAACCCTTTTTCAATCGAGATGAGCAGGTAGGCGGCCGTCGGCTCTCCTTCGTCCCACCCCGTCCAATCACTGCCGGCAGGCATATGGATTACCGAGCCAGCCCGACGCGGCGAAAACGAGATCCGACGCCCGTCGACGAAATCCTCTCCGCGGCTTGCCGCCCCTTTCAGGTTCATCAGAAATATATGGCCCGGGAACGAAATTGCTGTTTCCTGGCGCTCCAGACCAGTTCTCCTGATCAAGTCTGCCTGTATGTGGCCCCAGCTGTCATGTTGGTGTGTAAGCGTGTGGTGCTGTGAACGGCGGATCTTGTTGGGATCGAGGCAAGGAGTGTCCACGGATGGGAGCAGCCTTCATACTGAGAGTAGCCCACCCTCCCGTGTTTTGCCTAACCAGAGGTTGCTGGACAAATCACAACTAACTTAGGATTGGTAGAAGATGTGACTTTAGTAAAAAAATGGCAATCGTAGGAAAGCCGCTCATTTTCTGCAGGCCTACCAGTGCCCCGGCCAAGACTCGAAGCATTTTTAAACATTAGATCTCTCTTAATTGAGTGAAGTTTCCTGTCGAGCTCGTGGCATCTCACCAAAGCAACGGTGCGGGAGGCATAGTGCGATGCGAGGACTCAACGACTTCCTGGCCGAATGCGACCAGGGACCACGGATCAACCAGCTGGCAGGTTTTTTCGCTGCAACCGCAGCGGGCAAAAGCGGGATGCCAGTTCGCAAGCCTCAGGCCGATACACGCCTTCTGCCCAGCGATGAACTCCTGCGCGATCTCGTTCGCCTGCACGCCGCCCGGCAAGGCTTTTTCGACCAGCATTATCACGGCAGCATTCCCTACAGATTGGAGGAGGAGTGCCGGATGGCCTACGCGGTGCTGACCTATGCCCGGCGCCGTGGATCCGCGCTGTCGCTGTACAGCCTTGGAACAGCCGAAGGTACGATGGCCAGAACCCTGTCTGAATTTTCGGACGGGCAGATTCTTTCGCTGTCCTGCAGCCCGAACCCCGAGAACTACAAGTCCTTCGTGGCCTATGGCGAACCGGCCCACGCCGAATTCTTCATCGGCCCGTTCCACTGGTTGACCAAGGATGCGCTCGGATCGGATCGGCGGCTGACCAAGTTCACGCAAGGCTTCGACGTCATCCTCGAGGACACAACCTTTCAGATGTATTCGCCTAACAGGCCCAAGCAGATCGAGTTCGTAACCCAGCACCTCAAGGACGGCGGAATTTTCGTCTTCGTCGAAAAATTCAGGGCCGCCGATGAAAGCGACTATCAGCGCCGAGAGTACCAGAAGGATTACGGCTTCAAGGCGAGGTACTTCCCCCCGGACGAAATTGTAAAAAAGAAGACGGACGTCCTGGGGACCATGTTCAACAATGAGGTGACCCTGGCGGAGATGGCGCGCTCCGTAGGTGAGCATTTCAGATACTGCACGATGACGTGGAACAGCGGCAATTTCTGCAGCCTTGCGGCAAGCAACAGCAAGGAAAATCTCAATCTCTACGCCTCACAGATGTCGACGCCGGCCATCCCGCATGAATATGTCTACGAGATCAGCCTCTCTGACGCAGCGACGATCGCCATGACGGACAATCCGACATGACGCAGCCATGGGGTGGCAGCTGCGCCGAAGCTCCAGGCGGCCGGCAACACTGTTGATCGCCTGAGTGCCGCCCGTCCGCAAAACGGATCCGATCGCATACCCGCGAGACAGGCAACC
>NZ_RZSJ01000016.1:0-25264 GCF_003998025.1 Mesorhizobium sp. M8A.F.Ca.ET.021.01.1.1 | reverse complement strand
CTGTTCGCCGCCTCTCGCTGGTCAGTAATGAGGTTTTCGCCCCGATGCTCCCCGCTTTCATCGGACACGTCATCGAAGGCCACGGCTTCTACGAGATTCCATTCCTCGCGCGTCACGTCGTAGACAGCAAAGCGGACGCTGAGCTGCTGGGCGACTTCATCATTACCAAGGAACAGCGCCGAGGGATCCCAATCATCGGAGATCCCGATCCCGACGTGCTGTGGAGGCTCGACAAGTACTACGCCGCCATCGGGCTTGCGATCGAGGAGCGCTGCGGCCTTATGGCATCGCCGATGATCCAGGTGAGCCATGAGGGTTTTGGTCGGGTGCTTTTCACGACCGGACGGCTGGTCGTTTTGTCCAAAACGCTGCGCGATGTCCACCGGTTTGGCTTCGAGACGCTCCTGAAGCTCGCCACGGCCGGTACGAAGCTGGTCGACGATGCGATTTCAGTCATCGAAACCTTTCCCCACGTGGCGCTGGCATGATGGGCGCGATTTTCGAGAAAGGCCATCATGACGGACCCGAGAAACTATGTTGGCCAGTCCCCTCGATCCAGGGACTCGAGGCCGACCAGGTTGTTGGGGTATCGCCGATGAAGAAGCCGCTGGTCCTGATCTGCTCGCAAGATGCCGAGTTCTATCTGCTCTACAGCCACATACTGGAGGTTGACGGTTTCAGCAGTGAGACGGCAGACGGCGCGAAGGCTGCGCTGGCCTTGGCCGAACAACGGGAGCTTCAGGCCGTAGTGCTGGATTGCGACCCAGCCAGCATAAACGGGTCCGCAATTTGCGCCCACCTCAAGCGGGAACCGCGCACCACCGACCTGCCTATCATCGCCCTGATCGCGCCTGGCGCCGAGCACCAGCACCTCGATCTCTTGAAGGCAGGCGTTGAGAGCTTTGTGCGGCCGGTGGCTCCGGCCAAGCTGCTCGACTGCCTGCGGGCGAGGCTCGGGCTGACCAAGCGTGGTCCGAACGGGGTTGAAAACGACAGTTGGATTTGTTGTGGAGGCCTGGAGATGAAGCTCGATGCCCATCGGGTTCGCGGTAATGGCCACGACATCCATCTCGGACGGATCGATTTCAACGTGCTGCGGCTTATGATTGAGGCCCCCGGCAAGGTCTTCAGCCGGGACGAGCTTATCGGGGCGGCCTGGCTGCCCAACATTCATGTCGGTGCACGCACCGTCGATGTCCATATCAGCCGAATCAGGAGGGCGCTGAAAACGGCCTTGCCCGGCAGCGTCATTCGCACCGTCAGGTCGGTCGGCTACTCGCTCGAGAAGCCGGACGACTGAAATCGGTGGTCGAATGTGGTGCCGCTCTCTCTTCCTCCTGAGAGCGGTGTTGCCGCTTTGAGGCGCTCCTAACGAAGACCAGGAGAAGCAGGCAAATGGAATTTAAAAGCATATTCAGTGTGACGGGTGCTGATCATTCTGATGAGGACCTCACAACAGCTGCCGGACTGTGTGCCGAGGTCGGCGCGCACCTATCGGTACTCATTATACCGCCTCCATTGCTCTTGATGTCGTCTCCGCCCCCCGAATGGAATACAGGACGTGCACAGGCAATTGCAGTACCGAACTATCGATTTCAGCAAATCGAGAAATTTTCACAGGACGTGACCAGAATGGAAAGACGGTCCGCGGATATCCTCAAAAGGCTGAAAGCTATGTCGCTTTCCTGTGACGTTGACACCGACTATTGCGATCCGGCTAGCCTCGGTGAAGTGGCACGACAACGGGCGCTCTGCGCTGACCTGACGATCGTTGGAGGAGACCTCCTCAACGATGAGACTCTCGGACCTCCTGTTGTCAACGGCTGCTTGTTCGATAGCGGAAAGCCGGTGCTCATCGTGCCGAAGGGCGTTAAGGCGACGCTGTCGCCTCGACGCGTGCTGGTCGGCTGGGATTCGCGTGTAGAGGCCTCGCGTGCGGTTCGGGAAGCTCTTAGTATCCTATCCGCTGCCAGGGAAGTCTGTGTCGCTATGGTCGATCCAAAGGCGCAAAACAACGGGAAAGGCGCGCAGTCCGGAGCTGACATCGCTGCCTATCTTACTCGGCACGGTGCTCGGGTCTCCGTTGACCTGCTTAAGAGCGCCGGCAAATCGGCGGGCACAGTGCTGACCCAGCACGCGAACGACATCTGTGCTGACATGATGGTCATGGGTGCTTATGGCAGCCGTGGGCTGCGTGAGCGGATTTTCGGCGGTCCGCCGAGCTGGAGCTTTGGGAAGACCACATTGCCGCTGTTTTTGGCTCGCTGATCAGCTCCGTAGGAACACCGATCAGGTCGTAGGACCGCCAACCAGTCCGAAGTCGTCGTCGGTTACCGGTCGGATTGCGGAGACATGGCTGGATCCGCGAACATCTTGCGACGCTTGTCAGAGCCAAACCGGACGCCTCGACTGCTTCACGACGCTCTCGTGAACCAACTCGTGCGAGATCGTCCGCAACGGGCAGTAAAGACGAACGGCTGCAGCAGACCGCAGCCAAGCCACAGGGCGGGTGTACCAGGAGACCCCGCCTCGTGCGCGAACCCTGTTGGAAGGCCCCTTATCAGTACCCGGACGCGCGTCAAATCGGCGGCTGTCCCTGTCAGCCTGCGGTGTGCAAGGGCCGCTGCCGCGGAGCTTCCCCTGCCCGATCGTCGGGCGTGCGACAATGTCGGATTCCAGACGAGCTGGAACTGCGCGAACTCGTTGGTTTGACAGATCTTTATCCGGCACGCCGCATGCATGGGAGTCTCCGAAAGCATTAAGAGCCGTTATCCATGGTTACGCCCCTCGAAAGAAAGAGCCGCTTCCGTCGTGGCAGGGAAACAGCCACTCCTGGGGTGGAGGCCGGCGCTAGAAGCCGCCGTAAGATCCGGAAGAGCCGCGCGACAGCATCACACACTTTCCTTCTGCTCTTGGGTTCGGATCACGCCGCGCCGCTGTCGATGCCGCCGACATTGAGCCCAAGACCTGGAAGGCGGCACACGCTTTTGCTGTCCTCTCAGTCGGGACCGCGGCTCAAGCATGCCTGTGAGGTTCGCATTGCTCAATGCCCGGCGATCGACGTCAACATGCCGCTGAGTTGGAAAACACTCCTAGAGGAGTAAGGATAAGTGGACCTCTTTTGTATTGGTGTGGGTGCTGGACCATCTAATTTGAGCCTTGCGTGTCAGATACAGGAAGAGATTGCGCAAGGGGCACTGTTCCTGGACCGGGAGGTCGATTTCCGAGGACATCCAGGCAGCGCTTTCGATTGCGCGGAGCTCCAGGTCGGCCACTTCCAGGATCTGGTTACTCTGGTCAATCCGCGATCAGCCTACACATTCGTAAACTACCTCCACGAGAACGGGCGTCTTTACAATTTCCTCAATGCGCAATTTCACGGGGTGCTTAGAGCCGAGTTCGCCCAATATCTCAACTGGGCGTTCCAGAAGAATCCGCTTGTCCGTGGCGGCGAGGCCGTTCGCGAAATCCGCTTTGACGGCGAGTTTCGCGTGCGGACGGACAACGCGGTCCTTGATGCAAGAAACCTCGTCATCGACATAGGCAAGCAGGCGCAAATTCCGCCTCAGTTTCATGGCTGGACTGGACCCAACCTGTTCCACTCATCTGAGTTGGCCCACATCAATCCTGAGGTGCAAAAAAAGCATGTCTGCGTTGTTGGCGGCGGACAGTCGGGAGCCGAGCTGCTACTGCACCTTGTCGGCCGGCCGAAAGAACGGCGGCCCGCGGCGATCACATGGGTTTTGACGCGCGAGATGCCTTTCGACGACCACGCGTTCACAAACGGGCTGTTCACGCCATGCTTCTCGGATCGTTTTGCTGCGATGAGCGAGGTGCATCGACAGCTGTTCCTGCGGCGTTTCGCGCTTGCCTCCGAGGGCATTTCAGAAAGCAAGTTGCGCGCGGTCTATCAGGCGCTCTACCACCACGCCTTTCTCGAGCCACACCAATGCGAGATCACATTGCGGCCAAGTTGCAACGTGTCGCGCTGCATCAATGCCGGAGCAGGGCACAGGCTCACGCTGCAACGCGGCTTGGACAACATCGGAGAAGTAACCGCCGATATCGTCATCCTGGCCACCGGGTACGAGAAACCGCTGCCGGGTTTCCTAGAACCGATCGCAGATCGCCTCGAACAGATCGGCAATGAGCTCGCCATCGGCGAGGATTTTTCGGTGTACTGGGACGGACCGCGAGACCGACGCCTTTTCGTTCAGAACGCCTGCCTTGGACAGCGCGGGCTGGCTGATCCGAACTTTGGGCTGCTGGCCTGGCGAGCGCGCCGCATCCTTGACAGCCTTCTGCGGCGCGCGCCATGCGCCAATCCCGAGCATCTAGGGTTCATCAACCGTCCCTTGACGGAGTGCTGGCCCGACCTCGGAGTCGAACAAATGGGCAGCGGGATATGATTCGTCGATATTGATGATCGGCGGTGGCATTCAGGAAAGATTTCCGCCTCTGGCGGCAAAAGCGGGACGAGCAATATTCCTACGGCGTCAGATCGCTCTGCTCGCGCTTGAGCAAGGTAGCGTCGCGCGACTCCTGCTTGGCGTGAAACAGCAAAGGGCATTCAATCACGATGCAGCTTTACGTGCTGTCGGGCTCAACGCCACGTGGATCGAGCCCAACGCCGCCGTTGGCAACCGCGACGCGAATTATGACGCCGGGCCACATGCGGCGGTGGCTGCAAGGGTACCGAGCCTCTCCCGCACTTTCGACCCCATCGCCGAAGTGCGACTACTCCAGGACGCCGAAGCCGGTCTTATCGCCAGCGGGCCAGCCAAACTCTCACCTTCCTAAACGGCAGCCGCTAAGGTGAGCCGTCGAAAGCCGACATTCAGGTTAACGTCAGCTGGCCGTGTTAGGGCTCGCTTATTCAAGGCGGTACCGGCGCTTGCCGAAGCTAAGAAGGGTTGGCATGCCCTTTGCCGTGCTTGATGTGCGGCAACACGGTGAGAGCTCCGCTGAAGCAAGCGAGAGGGAGCAATGCCCTCGAGACCGTGTCCGATTTTGACTGGAAAATATTCCGCGACAAAAGAGACGAAAGGTGTGGAATGACTTTGGACACCAAGATGGAACTGCGTATGGGGTCCCCGGCTCCTGCGCTGAAAGTGGAGAACTGGCTGCGTGGCGAGCCCCTCACGAGCCTTCGGCCCGGCAAGGTCTACCTCGTTGAATTTTGGGCGACTTGGTGCCGACCATGTGTCCACGCCATGCCCCATTTGATCGAACTGCAGGAGAAATATAAAGACAGCGGATTTGAGATTATCGGAGTCGCAGCTTGCGAAAAGGCTGCAACCGCGGACGAAGCGCGGACCAACGTGGATGCCTGGCTGACCGAGAAGTTCCCGAATCTGAATTATCGGACAGCGTTCGATTGCACTGGCGAAATGAAAAAGCTCTGGCTGGAACCCAGCTCTTCGTTCGGGATTCCCACCTCGTTCGTGGTCGACCGCGACGGCCACATCGCTTATATCGGCCACCCGGCACCTCTCGATGACGTTTTGCCGAAAGTCCTTAACGGCAGCTGGCGCAGCAGCTATGAAGCGAAAGCCGTCGATGCAAAGCGAATCTCGCGTGTGCGCGAATCGTCGCTGAGTCAGCCGATATACGCCAAACTTGGGCCGGCGATGCAGGACGAGGATTGGGCAGCGGCACTATTGGCCATCGAAGAAGGCCTCGCCGTGATGCCAGACTCTTTTGATTTTCGGCGGGTTCATGCGGATATTCTGCTTCACAAGCTGCGCGACATCAAAACCGGCTTGCCGCTTATGCGCGAATTGGTCGAGGACGCGATCAACAAAAAGTTCGAAGCGATGTCTTGGGTGGTGATGGCGCTGAACCAACTCTTCCATCCCACGATCGACAACTCCCATCTTCCGCATGATGATCGCTTTGCGATGGGCAAGGAGCTCTCCGAACAGATCCTGGAACTTAATCCTCCGCAAGGCGATGGAGACTTTAAATTCGGGTGTTACTTTCCGGTCGCTCAGTATTATTACGAGAGCGGCAACAAGGACCGGGCGATCGAGTTGATCGAGGTGGCAATCAAATCGCTGGACCATTCGGAGCCAGTGCCGGACCAAACCAAACAGCGCTACCTCACCTCGTTGCTCCAAGCCCTGGCCAACTACACGGGTGAGCCTGCCTGTCACGCGGGTCTCTGTGTGGCTCCGCAAAACAAGACTTCCGAAACTCAAAACGCTGTCACTTCCTGAGCAAGGATCGCGAAGGGCATGACAATTGGAATTGAACACCGGCAAATCCGCCCGCCCAGGCGCACTTCGCAGCAATAACGTCGATGCCGCAAAAGTGCGCGGCTTGCGGCAGGTGGAATTTCCATTGCGTTTACCTCGGGTCGAACCGCGGCGCAGGCGTTCGCGCCGCGGTGAAAGGTCTCGCATTGGTGGACGTGCTCGAGGTCGGCCACGGGACACTGTTGCGTGGGATCGGCTCGCCCAAGCCATTCCCCGCCCACGCAAGCGCCCGAACCACACATCGCAGAAAAAGAGATCGTCCTTCAAGAGGAGTACTGAAATTGGGGAAAAGCGAAATTCCTCATGAACCGGTTGGCCCTGCTGTCCACGGGGACGGCGAGGCCCTTGCTTCCCCGTTCGTCAAATGCCTCCTGCGGCTCATTCGTACTCAGGATTCCTTCGGCTTATGGGAAGGCCATTCGGATGCCGAGCTGCTGGCCGAGTTCATCATCACCAAGCAACAGCAACGTGCGGTACCCTTTGGCGGCGATCCCGATCCTGACGCGCTGTGGAGGCTCGACATGTTTTACACCGCCGTAGCGCTTGCGATCGAGGAGCGCTCCGGCGTGTCGACGTCGCCGACAATAGAAATGAAACCCGTGGGGGCTTCCAGCGGTTGGGCGTTCTGTCGAGACGTCCACCGGTTCGGCTTCGAGACTTTCCGCAAACTTGCTGAGGCCGGTACGAAACTGGTCGACGATGCGACTGCAGCCATTGAAGCCTAGCCCGAGATGGAGCGCATCAACAAAACCATTGTTCCAGGAAGGATCTATGTCAGACCTAGATAAGATGAGGAAGAAAGTCCGAAAGCTCCAGTTGCGTGCAGCTATTGCCAAGATGGCATTGCAGGACCTTGTCGAGGGTCTGCCGGGCAAGTGGGCCGACATACAGGAAGTCGCCGAGAAAACCCAAGCCGTTTATGCCGAGTTGGATGTTGCCAAGAGAGAACTCGCTTCAATGAAGAATTTAGGATGATGCGCACATTCACCACCCGTGACGGCTCCATTTGGATGCCGCCGTACCTGACCTCCATCGATAGCAAATCTGCATCGGCTGCTGCCGTTGTTTCAAGGTCTGCTCGCGCGATGTCATGCATCTTCACGGCGTTGATGATGCGGGTGAAATCCTCGGCCCCTGCGATGACGAGGACGACGATTTCGACGGCAAGCTCAATCGCATGATCATGGTTGTCGATGATGCCGGCCGCTGCATCGGCTGCGGAGCCTGCGGCCGCGTCTGCCCCAAGAACTGCCAGACGCATGTTGCGGCCGACGAGCTCGCAACATGATCTGGCGAAAACCAGGAGAACGGCGTTGCACTTCATCTTTTTGTCGGCTCGTGGGGCTGGTCCTGTGCAGCAATGCGTCGATGGTTTACTTCGCTTTGGATTCGCTCCGTGTGGCAGTCGTCACGACGCTGGCCTGTTCGCTGCTGCTTCAGGCCGACTACTTCGGCTGCGTGCTCTTTTTCGCGGACGTCGATGATCTGTAGAACTGTTCATTCGCTCCGCAGAGGGCCGGCGAATCCAATCTCTTCCTAAGCCCGTTGGCCGTAATCGAAAGACACGAGGCCGGCGAGTTCGTGCTCAGCTGCCACAGTGCTAGCAAGGGAACGGAATCCAATCCCGGAGCAGATGGCGAGAGTTGAGCGAAGACTGCGGTCGGAGCTCCTGCGCTTCCGGGTCTCCAAGGGGACGACTGTGCGAACCGAAGGGACTTTGAAGCGTTGACGTGGCCGGCGTGCGGTAGGTTGGGCCAGCGACAGGGCTCCCAGCCGGCCTGTGCTGACTTCGCTTCCTTTGGCGAAATGTGGGTAACGGCGAGGGCCGCACTCTTCCCGGGCCGTCGACATTCCCGCCCTTTTGGTGCGTGCGCCGTTAGGCGCGACAATTCGGTGCCCGCGTGTAACTGCGCGCATTCGCCGAAGCTTAGACGTGGTGCATTCCCGCTCGCCCGTTTGGCGGACAGTTCCGGCCGTGCTTGTTTTGCCGGCCTAACGCCCGCCGCTCGTCACTGCCACACCCCTCTCCGGCAACGGCTCGGCGCATCGCGCAAGCCGGTTTAGCGATCAGGCCAGGCCCTTCGCGAGTTCCAACGCCTGCCGTTCGAAGAGGCGGCGGTAAATGCCACCATCGAGATTGATCAGGGCGGCATGATCGCCGTCCTCCATGATGCGGCCACGGTCGAAGACGAGCAGCCGATCGAGCGAGCGGACGGTCGACAGCCGGTGTGCGATGACGAGTGTGGTTCGACCCACCATCAACCGATCCACCGCTTGTTGAATGAGCACCTCGGATTCCGAATCGAGGCTCGATGTGGCCTCGTCCAGAATCAGGATCGGCGCGTTCGCGAGGAAGGCGCGCGCGATCGCCACGCGCTGGCGCTCGCCGCCGGAGAGCTTCAAACCCCTTTCGCCGACCAATGTCCCATAGCCCTTCGGCAGGGGCGCGATGAATTCGTGGGCACTTGCCAGCCGTGCCGCTTGCTCGATCTCGGCCTGGCTCGCGCCAGGCCGGCCATAGGCGATGTTCTCGGCAAGCGACCTGTGAAACAGGATCGGCTCCTGCTGCACGATCGCGATCTGCGAACGAAGGGACTCTTGGGTCACCTCGGAGACGTCCTGACCGTCTATCAGGATCCGGCCGCCGCTCAGGTCGTAGAGTCTCTGGATCAGCTTCACGAATGTTGTCTTGCCGGAACCGGAGGGTCCAACCAACCCAACCCTTTCGCCAGCTTCAATCGACAGCGAACATTCGCTATAGAGCGGCAGGGGATGGTTGGCGTAGCGGAAGTGGACGTTCTCGAAATCGATACGGCCGTTCGTGATCCGGATCGGCTTGGCCTCTGGACGATCGGCAACATCCACCTTCTGATTGTGGATGGCCACCAGTTCTTCCATATCATTAACCGAGTGCTGCACGTTGCGGACATGCATGCCGGCATCACGCAGATAGCCCTGCAGGACGATGAAGGACGTGAGAACATATGCTATCTCGCCCGGCGTTGCCTGTCCATGCGACCACAGAAGCAGGGCATATCCGACCACCGCCACCCTGAGCGCAACCAAAGTTACGCCTTGGGTTGAGCCGATGATCGTTCCGCGCACCCAGCTCCGGCGCGCGCGGTGCCGCCATTTCGTCATGATATTTGCAAGCCGCTCGTCTTCGCGAACCTCTGCGCCGAAGCCCTTGACCACAGCGTTGCAACTGACCGCGTCCGCAAGCGCGCCGCTGAGCCTTGTGTCCCATCGGTTGGCAAGGCTCGCCGCTGGCGCGACATAGCCGAGCGACAGCGAAATCGAAAACGCAAGGTAGACGAGAGAGCCGCAAGCAAAGATCACGCCCATGACCGGCCAGTGCCAGCCGAGCAGCACCGTCGAGCCGATCAAGATGACAAACGACGGGAGCAGCGTGACGAGTATCGTGCTGTTGAGGAGGTCGAGCGCCCACATGCCGCGCGTTATCTTGCGCACTGTCGAGCCGGCGAAGCTGTTTGCATGCCAGTCTGTCGAAAAACGCTGCACATGATGGAACGCTTCGGTCGCGACATCGGAAATCATTTTCAACACCAGGTCGTTCAGGCCAATTAAGGCGACGTGGCGCATGGCAATGGAACCGAGTGCCAATGCAATCGGTACAGAGAATGCTGCAACAGCTGAATCCGAAGCTGGTGCTGCCGCATTAGCAGCACGAGAAACAGCGTCGATGAGTCGGCCAGAATAGAGCGGCATCAACACGTCAGCCAGCGTGGAGGCGAGCATCGCGGTCATGATGATCGCGAGCCGGGCCGGCTGCCTGTTCCAGAGGCGAACAGTGAAGGCGAAAACGTCGCGACAAGTGGCGCCGCGCCCATGGACGGGGAAACGTCTCATAGTTTCCAAGCGGGCGCATCAACACGCTCGGTCCCAAAGACGATAAAAGACAAAACTGGAATTTCGACCTCCCCCATAACAGCATCAATTTTGGCGGGCAGCTCTTGCCGCCTCACGACGGTGAGTTCAAAAGTCGTGCCAACTGAGCGGGAACATCCGAAGGACAAATTCAGCAGGTTACCGAGCCTGGAGAAAGTCAGCCGCCATCCAGTCGAATACGATTGCTACGGCTGCTCAACTCGGGAGATTGGAAAAGAAGGTCGATGTATCGATTGAATTTTGAGCTTGTTCTTGCCTCGATCAAATAAGTACAGTTGCAATGCAGCTTTCTCAGGCCCGGCACTTAGGTGCTGATTTCAAAAGCGCGCCGCGAATACTTTCCTGCCCATATTCCGTCAATCGAATGCTCGACTGTCGGATTGTGCGCTCCCCGACACAGTGCTGTCGGTTCGCCTCCTGGGTACCTCCCCCGTCGATTGACGACCTGAAGGAGAAGCTTCGCTCGCAAGCTGGCACGACTCTTGAGGGTACTCCAGGTGGCGGAAGGAACTCCGGCTCGAGTCCCGTTGACTTCGGATGTTGCGAGGCTGGGTTGGAGCAAACTGTGCACCAATGAGAACGCAATGAAGGAGACATCATGGAACTCCGGCGGATTGCGGTGGAGTTAGACCTATTCCTCAAGATGACTGATGATGTCGCTCAATCCGAACAGTTGTTCGAACTGTTGTCTGCGTTTGCGCTGAATTTCGATTGCCCGTGGATTGCCTATGGGCCGCTCGCATCAGAGAGGGCTTTCAAGCCGAACCGAGAGGGTTCTGTGGTGATGTGGAATTATCCCGCTGAATGGCAGGAGCGCTACTCGAGAATGGGCTATGCCAAAATAGACCCCCTCATCAAGAAAGGTCGAAAGGAGGCGGGACCCTTTCGATGGAGCGAGGTGTATACTGATGAAAACATAACTGAAGATGGACGCCGCGTCTTGGACGAAGCAGCAACATTCGGCTTGAGGTCAGGCGTTACCGTCCCATTACATGGCCCTGGTGGCAGCTTTAGGTTTGTGAGTTTTGCTCAATCCTCGGACTGCGAATTGCAGAATAGAGCGATCACCTACCTGCAAATGGCCGCGCTGCGGTTTCATCGGATGGTTACGAAGTTCGACACTACGACTGCGTCGGAACGAGCTCATAACCTGTCTCCGAGAGAAATAGAGTGCATTGATTTGGTGTCACAAGGAAAATCATCTTGGGAAATAGGAACTATTTTAGGCAGATCACGAAATACGATAGATTTCCATTTAAAAAATGTAATGCGGAAGTTGGATGCGACCAGCAGAACGGTAGCTGTTGTAAAAGCTTTGAACCTTGGGATTATCGAACCGCCGTAGGTGCGCAGCTAGTTCTCCGCCCGTAGTAGCGCGCGTGATAGCCGAGACGCTCCGGCGTGCGCTCGCTCTTCGAAGCACCCAGCGCCTCGTCCATCTCGGCCTCGAGCACCTCCTGCATCACGGCGCGAATCACCTCGTGCAATCCATCCGGCTTCGAAAGCAAAATGTCGTTGACGCTGCTATGGCGGATTTATCTTCAGGCTTGGTCCTGGTGGCGATGCTGAGTTCGCTTCGCTGAGATTGGGCGGTCATGACAGGGTGGTGTTCAATGTCACCGATTCCTGGAAGAAACTACCATCCGTATTAAGCGACTGACGATGAGTGATGTGTGTCCAAAATCTGACAGCTGTCAGAAAACATGTCGGGTTCAATACAGCGGAGCGTCTTAGCTCTGTCGGGCTTTTCGAAGCCTATCTCGCAGTAACTGCGCGCCAGGCGCACTAGCTCGGCCTTTGCTGGTCGATGTGCGGCAATATAGTGTGAGGGCTGACCCGCATGAGAACACGGAACTCGCTCGATGAAGGATGATCGACGGCATCCAGAAAGCTTCTCTCCGGCGGGTTCGAGGGTGCTGCGCGCGCATCTCGGCGACGGGCCAGCGACCAACGGTTGAGGCTACATCTCCGGAGCGAGTGATGCCTCGAAAGATGCAATGCTGTCTCTGGTCCGACGCGCTGGAAGTTTGTGAAGGTCGGCCCGGCAAGTCGGTGAACCGGGCGGCTTAGGCTGCCAAAAAGGGTAGATGTCTGCGTTGCCTCGGTAGATCAGCAGGCGGTATCAGAAAGCCAAAGGCACACGCACACCATCGTGGCGCTTCGCAGGAAGTAGATGGGAGTAATCACCAGTGATTTTACCGGAACTTCGCTCAGCAAACACAGCCGGCAGGGTTTTGGAGATAACGACGACCACGGGATGCGTCGTAGGATGTTCATATTGTCCCCAGGACAAGTTCGCGGTCCGGCAAAGAAAAGTGTCTCATGCGAGTCATCTGGATCTTGAAGATTTCAAGCGGTGTCTGGCCCGCGTACCGACTTCCGTCGACATTGGTTTTGCGGGATACTCCGAACCTTGGCTCAATCCGGACTGTACCGAAATGGTGGAGCACGCCTTCGCCAAAGGCCATGGCATCAGGATTTTTACGACGCTGGTGGGAATGAACGGGCAGGACCTGCAACGATTGCAAGCCTTGCGCTTGGGCGTATTCGTGGTCCATGTTTTCGATGACGGCACCTACATGAACAGCCGCCTGGTCGGAGACAAGTATCGCGATCTGGTTCGTCAACTCGTCGACGCGGACATCCCCTTGATCCGATTCGTGGCCTTGGGCGAGCCCCACCCAGATATAGCCGACATTATTCCTACCGAAGCCCTGATAAAAGCGCGGCCGGTGAGCAGTAGGGGTGGAAGCGTCGACCCTAAGATCGTTGCACCACGTCAGCCAGTGGTCGGAGCCCTAACCTGCGTGGACGCACGACAGTATCGGAATGTTCTTCTTCCAAACGGCGACGTTACCCTGTGCTCTATGGATTTTGAACGGCGTCACGTATTGGGCAACCTTCTATATGAGGGTTACTCCGCTCTGTTTGAAAAGCCAGTTTTTCGCGAAATCGTCGACCGCATGAATGGAGCAGATGGTTTTCTGCTTTGCAGGATGTGTGAATTCGCCGACCCAAACGACCGGACCTGAGTGCATGCCGGCCGAGAGGGCGTGCCTGGCAGTGCGGATGGCCCCACGACAGATGCACCTGCCCGCGACGCCATCGTGTTTTCACGTTACGCCAGTATGTTCCTGTAGGCGCGGCAGTGGGTCTCGAGCATTTCGGAGACGAGCTCATCGAAAGGTCTTCGCCTTCCAACCGAGCTTGTCGGCCTGCCTAGCTTGAGGTAACGCCGATCACAGGTCAACCATCGGTCGGATGGAAACAGTGTTAGTCGATCCCGATCAGAGCTTGATTGCTTACTCACGGCTCACCTCGTCAACGCCTTCACCCTCCCGGACGATCTCCTTTTCGACTCGCCTGAAGGCAGCAGCCCAGCTGCGGCCGGGGATGGTTGCCGTCGCGGTAGTGGACGTTCTCGAAACCGATGCGGCCCTTCGCCAGCGCGTCTCCCGGTTGCTTCCGCCTGGCCTACGAACGGGCTTTCCGTCAAGGGGGTCCACGGCGGCCCCGCCCTCTTGATCCGGCGGCTCGGGCCAGTCATCGCGCAAGAGATCGGAATCCGCATTCTTCTCAAAGAGAGCGTGGCTTTCGCTGTGTCATCGGTCATCAAATAGTTTCTTGAATCAGGTTGGTGTCCGCAGCCCGAGGTTGAACGGCGAATATTGATGACCGCCGCGAAGCCGCTCGCTCGCTACGGCGCTATTGAGGGGGCGCGCTCGCGAGCGGCTTCGCTACCGCCGAGCTACACAACCTCTGGCGACGCGACCCTGCTAATCGTCCTTGGACTCATTCATTGTCCGGAGGCGCTATGGGTAGCGATGGGTGGGTACGTCAACTACCTGATGCCATAGTATCGGTGCTTTCGCGGAAGCTATAGAAGCCATCTTGTTGGAGCACATTCTCTGAAGGCATCCGAATGGAGGGCAACGCAACCCAACAATATTCGATGAGGATCCCGGCATCACCAGACCAACGAAAGCTTCGGTATTCTGCTTCAATGTTAAACGGCGAACATCTGCCGCAAACCACTAGCCATTAAACAGCTCTCTTCTTTGAACGACTATGTGCAGAGGACTTAATATGAACGGCGACGCTTTCACGGCTCATGAATCTAACGTTCGTCGTTATTGCCGGGCGTTCCCCACCGTCTTTACGAAGGCCCTTGGGGCGACGATCTGGGACGAGACGGGTAAGCCCTTTATCGATTTCCTGGTGGGTTCCGGCGCACTCAATTACGGGCACAACAATCCGGATATTATGGCGCCAGCGATTGAATATCTCGTCGGTGAGAACATTCTTCTGTCGCTTGATATGCATACGGCGGCAAAGCGTGACTTCATTGAAGGGTTCGTCGATTGGATCCTGAAACCCAGAGGCCTTTCGTACAAGATTCAGTTTCCTGGGCCGACCGGCACGAACGCCAACGAAGCGGCGCTCGCGCTGGCGCGAAAATGCACCGGCCGCTCGAGCGTCATGGCCTTTACGAATGCGTTTCACGGGATGTCGCTCGGCTCTCTGGCGGTGTCGGGTTCGGCCTCAACCAGGGAACAGGGAGGCGTTGCTCGCCACGATGTGATCCGTGTTCCCTATGACGGTTATCCGAGCCAAGCATTCGATTCCGTCAGCTACATCGACTGCATTTTGAGTGACCCGGGGAGCGGCATAGAAAAGCCTGCCGCAATCATTCTGGAGATCATCCAGGCAGAAGGCGGCATGAACGCCGCATCCACGGCTTGGCTCACGGAAATTCAGCGAATTTGCCGCACGCACGGCATTGTTTTTATCGTCGACGACATTCAGGCGGGTGCGGGCCGAACTGGCGATTTCTTCTCATTCGAGTCCGCGAAAATCGAACCGGATATTGTGTGTCTTTCTAAGTCGCTAAGCGGTTCAGGTAGTCCGTTGTCCATCGTTCTGATTCGACCCGACTTGGACATATGGAAGCCCGGAGAGCATAGCGGGACCTTCAGAGGCAACAATTTCGCCTTCGTGACGGCAGGAGCCATGTGCAAGATGTGGTCGGATAGGAAATTTACTGCAGGTGTCGAGCGGACAGCCCTCAGGCTGCAAACGCACCTCGATCGCTTGGTTGCGAAATTTCCAAGATACATCGAACAGAAGCGCGGCCGCGGTCTGATGGCCGGCTTGAAATGCCGTTCACCGGCACTTGTCGGCCGCGTGCACGATGTCGCATTCGAAAATGGCCTTCTTATCGAATCCTCGGGGCCAAATCGCGACGTTATCAAAGTCCTCCCGCCGATAACCATCACCGATGCCGAACTCGATCGTGGCATCACCATCCTTGACCACGCACTACAGGAGCAGGACAATGCCTAGTCAGATATCTCAAGTGCCAGCCATCTCCCCGGTTTCGATCAGAGAACGGATTGGCTCGATCAACACTGCGGAGATCATCTCGGTCCTGAAAGGTGAGCTCACCGCTCTGCACATCAAGCAAGCTTTCAGCACCGAAGTAGCCGAGAAGATCACCACGAACTTTGTTGGTAGTGCCGGTCTCAAGGAGCGTAACGATGGGGTGCCCGGACAATATGTCGGCGCATCACACTACAGGAAGGATGCAGCCACTTATTTTGCAGATGCGGAAGCTGCGCGACCTTACGTCAACGCCCTTTTTGGGAATTTGGTTGACCCAGTCCGAGCCGTATTCGGCGCGTTGAAGCGCGAGCTTCACAGCCAGGGTATCGAATTGCGGCTCGCCCGTTCGGAACGCGGCAAGGCCAATGTCTGTCGCGCCCTCAGTTGGACTGGCACAGGCATGTTTTCTTTGGCCCCCCACGACGATGTCGCTCAAGTCCTATGGGCTGGTAACGATTACGAGCTTTCTGCGGTGGCGCACAATACCGTCGCAGCGCTCAACTTTTATCCCAGTATGCCCGAGGAAGGTGGCAATCTTCGCCTCTGGAGCCATAAGCCGAACGTCGCCGACCGAAAGTCGCAGGATGTGGAGACAACAGGATATCCCTATTCGGCAGCCTATCTTGAAGCCGTTCCTTGCCGCGAGATCCAGCTCAAGGCCGGCGATATCGCCCTGATCGATGGCGGCTTCGTTCACGGGGTTACCGGTCAACCGGGCAACGGAAAGCGTCGCGTGCTGCTGAATTGCTTTTTCGGATTTGCGCGGCCTGATCTTGTTCTCTGGTGGACCTGAGGGGCTGCCGACAGCGGCCCACTGTTTTTGCCGACAGTGAAGTCATCAACTGCTTCATAGGATGCCCCTAGTCAAAGGCCCTTCGGACATCCGGCCGGGAAACTCATTCCTTGCAGATGAACTCGCAGGTCGTGGGGCCTTTGAGGGTCTTGGGCCTGTGACCTTGCCCCTCTGATCTAATCCGGGTTGAAATTCGCTCTGGCCATCCGGGAGGATCAGGGCAAGGAGCGCAGCCGCTTGTCTGAAGAGCACATCATCAGAGTTTTGAAGGAACATAAGGCCGGGTGTCGGTTGCCGATCTGTGCGCCGCCAAGCACGTGGTCAGCGACGCCTCGATTTACAACTGAAAGGCCCGCTTCGGTGGATGGATGCTCGAGCTCCGCAGGATGCGCGGCTGAAGCGGCTTCGCCATGTTCGACCATGCCTCATTGAAGGATCTTATGGGAAAGGATGTATGGTCTGCCCCGCTGATGCAAGGGTTCGTGACATCGTCGACGACGATTCCAGTCGCATAAATGTATCCTCTCGCGAGTGGACTGCTGTTGCAGCCGCGCACGCCGTTCCCAGAAATGGTTCGGGCACGAGCCCGTTTTTTTCACAGGGCTTATGGCATGCTGATCCACGGCTCCGGCTGGGTCCATGACTATTCCCGAGCCTTGCAATCAACCGCAAGCGTTAGGTGAAAGCAGGGTCCCTGCGTTCTGACGATACGCACCGTCTTGGCGGCAAAGGCAACAACGGCCTTGTTCGGGTGCATCCGGCTCTGAAGACCATCAAGCCAGCATTCAGCCGATCCCGGTGTTCGATCCAGATGACGGAAGCACGATCGCGCGCCATGAACGAGAAGTTTGCGAACATAGCGGTTCCCGTTGCTTGATCATACCGAGGAGCTTCGGCTTGCCCCGGTCGAGTGTTCCCGCGGGTTAAGGCCAGCCATGCGGGCAATTAGCGAGCCTTCTGGAACTGGCGCCCGCTGCCGCCGGCCGCCGGCCGTGGCTCCGAGTGCCAATTCCCGGAATCGTCATGAGCCGGCGGGCAACATCCTCTCGATCTGCGATCGCAGGGTCTCCCTCTGTCACCTCGCTGATACGCTGCTCCAACCGCCGCAGGTCCGCGGAAAGGTCCGTCTGCGCATTGCCGGCGAGAGATAATTCGACACGTCGTCGAGCACCTGCGATAGGTCCAGCTTGAACAGACCCGCTCCCTGTCCCAGTGCTATGCCGTACTCCAAGCAGAATGCTCGCATCTGGTTGATAAGACGCGTTCGCGTGAGGACCATCTGGTCGCGCACGCGATACGAAGCGTTGAGATCAGTTTGCTCCTCGGGGCAGACCGCATTGTCGGCCGCGTGCGGCTTCGGCGATGGCCTCGGCCTCGATGATGTCGCTTTTGTTCGACTGAACGCGGGCTTCGCAAACTGTGCCGGGATCAGGCGCACATTTGTGCCACAGCGCCTGTAGCTTCCTGACGATCCATTGTGATCCAGCGCAAGGTTCATTGCCACCACAGCAGGCGCCGCCCGCTCAAAAAACTCAGCAACGTATCGCGCCGGAAACGAATTCGCTGGACGGGCTCGCAGTCAGGGGCAACGTCACCTGCGGCGAAGTTGTAGACTGCGGGTTAAGTCGGCAAGATGCCGACGCAGGTTGGCCAGTTCGAACGGAATCAAATGGCTATTTGCGACTTGCGCCATCCTATTTTCTTGGTCCAAACCTTTTGCGCCGGACGGGCGGCTTCGATGGCGCGAGCAGTTCCCACGTCGCTTCTTGTCCCCCGGCGCTAGATCCCCGGTCGGTGGTTGGTGACGTTCAAATGTTCTTCCGTTAACGCACTGCGTACCACTCGCCCGCTATCATCGCCTTGTCGGCAGCATTGAGGGCTGCCTAAGCCTGGAAGAACTCGTATCAGAACTTTCGCGCGGTCAGACCTCCTGAGCACATGCGCGCAATGTTTCTTCGAGGATGTCGAGTGCTTCGGCAAATACTGAGTCCTCGATAGTGATCGGGGGGAGGAAGCGGATGACGTTTCCATAAACGCCGCAGATCAGGAGGATGAGGCCCCTCTCGAGCGCCTTCTCGCGGACACTATTCGTGAATTCTACACTAGGTTTTCTTGAGCCGGGGACCGTGAACTCGATCGCATTCATGAGACCCATACCACGGATGTCGGCGATCTGCGGAACGACATCCTTCAGCGATTGCAGCCGCCGTTTCAGGCGTACGCCGAGTTGTTCGGCGCGGTGGCACAAACCCTCTTCTTCGATCACGTCGAGGACAGCATTTCCCGCGGCGATGCCGATCGGGCTGCCACCATAAGTGCCACCTAGGCCGCCCGGTCCCGGTGCATCCATAATCTCGGCCCGACCGGTGACAGCTGCTATAGGAAATCCGCCGCCGAGACCCTTGGCCATGGTGGTGATGTCCGGAAAGACACCGAAGTGCTCCATGGCGAAGAGCTTACCGGTTCGGGCAAACCCGGTCTGTACTTCGTCTGCGATCAACAGGATGCCGTGTTTGTCAGCGATTGCGCGCAGCTGATCCATGAATGCACACGGCACTTCATAAAAGCCGCCTTCGCCCTGCACTGGCTCTACGATAAACGCAGCGACGCGGTCGGGATCAACATCAGCCTTGAAAAGCTTGTCGAGCACGGAGAGCGATTCGTTGATCGTGGTGCCATGGAACTCTATGGGGAATGGGACGTGGAAGACGTCGGGCACCATCGGCCCGAAACCGGCCTTGTAGGGCTGGACCTTCCCGGTCAACGTCATACCCATGAAGGTGCGGCCGTGGAAGGCGCCGGTGAAGGCGATGATCGCGCTGCGGTTTGTAGAGGCGCGGGCGATCTTGACGGCGTTCTCGACGGCTTCAGCGCCGGTTGTGACGAAGAGCGTTTTCTTTTTGAAGTTGCCAGGCACGGCGTCATTCAACCGTTCAGCGAGCCGGACGTAGTTCTCATAAGGCACGACCTGATGGCAAGTATGCGTGAAGCGGTCGAGTTGGTCTTTCACCGCTGCAACGACCTTTGGATGACGATGGCCGGTGTTGACTACTGCTATGCCTGCGGCGAAATCGATATAACGCCGTCCCTCCACGTTCCAGATTTCGGCATTGAGCGCCTTGTCGGCATAAACCTGTGTAGTCACGCCGACCCCGCGGGCGATCGCATCGGACCTGCGAGCCGCAATATCAGTATTCATAAAAAAAACCTCAAAAGTGATTGCGCAAACAAAGACGCCCCCGATATGCGATCATTCCGAGGATCATAACGCTTTCGACGGCGAGACGGTCCTGATCTGGATCAAGAGGCCCCCAAGATTCTGACGAACTGAGTCTCCTCTTGGGTGCTAGTCAGCTATTGGCCACCTTAGCAACGAAAGGACTGACACGCTCACCCTTGCTGCGAAAGATGCTCGTGAACGGCGAGCCATCGACCTTGTCAACTTCGGATTCAATCGTCCTCACGCTCAAGACTGCGCACTTTGATGCAGTGGCGGGGAATGGGGGGTCGCTAAATGAGTGGCCGATCTTTCTCAAACACGGTGCTCCTGCTGCAGCACTCTTCCACTCCTCTCCTGAAGCGAGCAAGTGGTATCCTGTTCGAGAGCGGCTTATGGAACATAAGGAGGCGCATCAGCTCCACTGCATATACTCCGAGCTCGCGCAGGAGCAAGCGTCTACGCTCTGATATTGTCGGGTTATCGACTGTGTCGGACATGAGCCACTCAGCGTCATCAGCGCGATCGCATTTTCTTAAATCATTTTCTCTTTGGCACGAGATATGCGGAGCTATTCGGAAACGCGCTGAGGCACGGACCGAGGAGACAATCACCCCATGATGACCGCTCGACCGATATGCGGTCTCCGCCGTGAAAACCGGGTCTCCCGAGCCGGCAAGCCGGCGGGCGGCCGGGTATTTCTCTTGCAGCGGCGGCGGACTTCTGAACCTGCGGCAAGAAGCGTCGGCTGGACGATTTGCTGCGGGAGCCTTTCTTCCGCCATGACAACGCCGGGTTGCTCGCGTCGGCTGCATATCCGTCCCTCGCTTCGGAAGCGCCAGACGGAGTGGTTCGAGAGGATGCAAGTAGCCTTCCCTCGCTTCGGCGGGTCCGACTGTACGAAGGCGCTGGTCGAACATCAAGATGCGGCGACGCTGGAGGTGGGGTTCAACATGCGGCTGCACACTATTTGGCCCCTACGCTGCGGGTTGTGCGCCTCTCCGGGCGTACGAAAGGGAGGGGCGAATGCGGGTCGGCTCCGTCAAGCACAATGCGATAGCCGGCCGCCAGTTCGAGAGCTGGACGGCCTTCGAGGCGCATCTGGACCGGTGGATGCGCGGATTGCCGATCAGCGTGTGCATGGCGCCTGACTTGAATGAGTGGGGGTCAATCCTCATCACCTCCAATCGCTGCGTTGTCGAATGGGGCGGTGCGTTTAGCGGTCCTGTGGTGGCAACCGCGATCCTTGATCGCTTGCTCGATTATTCCATAGTGATTCCCTTCGCGGTTACAGCTACCCGCTTCGTCAAAGCGTCGTTCCGGCCTATTGCAGAAGGCCGGAACGACGCTCAACACCAATTAAAACTGCAAACCAATGAGAGGGTGACCGTGCAAAACATGAGGAGGCGCCCATGCTCATCGCACGTCCCTCCTTCAATGCTGGGCGAAGGGTACTGAATGTTCATGTACCAGAAGAGGGGGCCAAACTGAAGAGCGCGTTAAGTTTGGTTGTGCCGCCCCCGTGTTGCTTCGACCCGGTTCACCCCACCGGCGCAGCAGTTCAGAGTGGGCACAAGTCGCTATTCGCAAACCGCTTGGAAGGTCAGCTCAGAGTGGCTGGTTAAAACGTTAGCCGAGGACGACACCAATGAACGGCGCCGAATTGCTTGTATCTGCACTTGAAAACGAGAACGTTCGGCAGATCTTCGGCGTTCCCGGAGAAGAGAATCTCGACGTTGTTGAAGCACTACGGCATTCCTCGATCAAACTAGTGGTGACGCGCCACGAGCAGGCGGCATCGTTCATGGCGGCTACGCATGGGCGGCTTACCGGAAAGCCCGGTGTCTGTCTGGCTACGCTCGGTCCCGGCGCGCTGAATCTCACGACGGGCGCAGCCTACGCCCTGCTCGGCGCGATGCCCATGATCATGATCACCGGGCAGAAGTGCATACGCAGCCGGACCCAGGCGCGATTCCAAATCGTGGACATGGTCTCGACCATGACGCCGCTGACCAAGATGGCGCGCCAGATTGTCGACCCAGCGACAATTCCGACCATCGTGAGTGAAGCCTTTCGGGTAGCGCAACAGGAGCGGCCAGGGCCGGTCCATCTCGAACTCCCGGAAGATATCGCAGCCGAGAAACTGGCCGTGGTCCCACCGATGGTGCCGCCCCATTTGATCAACCCGCCCGTTGCGGCCAAGGAGGCGTTGGATAGTGCGGCAGAGCTCATCCTGAAGGCCGAGCGGCCGCTGGTGATGTTGGGTGCAGCCGCAAACAGACCGCGCCTGACTGCGGAGCTGTCGGACTTCGTGAGGCGCCTGCAAATTCCGTTCTTCAACACGCAAATGGGTAAAGGCGCGGTATCGGGCGGGTCCCGACTGTACGTGGGCACGGCCGCTTTATCGGAGCGGGATTACGTGCATCGGGCAATCGATCGCGCCGATCTCGTCATCTCGATCGGCCATGACACCGTCGAAAAACCTCCTTTTCTGATGAGGCTGAAAGGGCCGGCCGTCCTCCATGTGGGTTATCTACCGGCGACGGTAGACGAGGTATTCTTCGCATGTGCAGAGGTGGTGGGCGATATTGGACCGAGCCTGAGATTGCTTGCCGACCGCCTCGAGGGAAGGCTGCCCAACGCCGGTGCGCTACTCGGGCTGCGTGAGGGGATCCTGACCAGGATCGCCGACCGGGCGAAGGAAAGCCGGTACCCCCTAACGCCGCAGCGAATCGTGCACGACGTGCGTCAGGTTATGCCTGAGGACGGAATCGTCTGCCTCGACAACGGAATGTACAAGATTTGGTTCGCTCGCAACTACCGCACCCGGGTAGCCAACACGCTTCTCCTCGATAATGCGCTCGCCACCATGGGCGCAGGGCTGCCTTCAGCAATCGTTGCCGCGATGCTCTGTCCGGAACGTCGCGTTCTCGCTATATGCGGCGACGGCGGCTTCATGATGAACTCGCAGGAACTGGAGACGGCGATCCGCCTCGGACATCGGCTGGTCGTGCTCATCCTACAGGACGACGCTTATGGGATGATCCGCTGGAAACAGGCTGTAAATAGCTACAGCGATTTCGGCATGACCTTCGGCAATCCCGATTTTGTCGCTTATGCCAAGGCCTACGGCATCGAAGGCAGACGAATCGAAGGCCCCAACGATCTCGCGCCGACGCTCGAAGCGGCATTTGCGGCGGGCGGTATCCATCTTATCAGCACGCCGGTGGATTATTCGGAAAACATGCGGGTCCTAGTCGACGAATTATCCAGTCAGAAAGACATCTGAGATCCTTTTTGATTGGGTCGTTGTCCCCAAGGTGCTCCTGCACTTTTTCGGACGTCCACGGGTCACTTGTTTCTCTTCGCCGTGGCGCTTGGGCGGCCACATGACGGGATCAGGGAGACGTCTCGATCTGGTTCACGACTGGTTTGGCAGGTTCAGGACACTCAACTAGGTGTTTAGATGGGGTATTCGGCTTTGTCCCACGTCTTGAACGGGTGTTTGAGGTGCTGCTTCGCGCTGATGATAAAACGTGGTCTGCGTGAACAGCCACAAGCATCAGGAAAGGAAGCGCAGCATGAGGCATTATCCCGGACTGGACGTCTCGGTGAAAGAGACGGCCGTCTGCATCGTGGATGAAGGAGGCCGCATTTGCCGAGAGATGAAGCTTGCGAGCCATCCGAACGATCTTGTTGAGGCGTTGAAGAACCCCGCCTGGAATCTGGCCCGGATCGGGCTTGAAGCTGGTCCCTTATCAAATGGTTGTTCAGTGGTCTGGCGGGAGCCGGACTACCTGCAATCTGCATCGTAACCCGTCATGCGAAGGCCTTTCTCAAGGCGCAGGTCAACAAGAGCGACCGCAACGATGCGCGCGGCATCGCGCAGATGATGCGGGTTAATTGTGTTCCGGCCGATGCACGTCAAGACGCTGATGAGCAGGAACGTCGGGCGCCTGTTGACAGCCCGCAAGTTGCTGCAGGAAAAGGCCATCGCAATTGAGAATGACATTCGAGGCCTGTTGCGTAACTTCGGTCTCAGGTTGGCATTGTCGGCGCTGCCAAATTTGGGGATCGCATCCAGGACCTTTCCGGCGACATCCCGGAGCTACGTGACATCATGGAGGTGTTGCTCGCCGCCCGGCAGAAACTTCGCGAGCAGTTCACGGTAGTGCATGAAAGGCTGTTGTCGATCGTGAAGGGTGACACGGTTTGCGCGGTTGACGACCGTCCTTGGTGTCGGACCTGTCGTTGCGCTGGCTTTCAAGGCTACGGTCGTCATTCCTGCGCGCTTCAGAAATCGAAGGCCGTAGGGCCGGCTCTTCGGTTAACGCCGCGCTTGCATCAATCAGGCGAGGACAATCGCGTCGGACGTGTTTCCCTGTGCGGTGACCCTTGCTCGCATACTAGATGATTAAGGGAGCCAGCCTGGGCAAGGCTGTTGTTGACGACCCCAGCGATTCAGTCGGCGTGATACGAGGTTCCACCTCGGGTGGATGGGAATCCTTCGTGAGATGACGAGTGAAACAAGGGCGCGCAGGGACATGGTCGGGCGTGGCAGCACCTCAGGCCGCTGTTTAGATTGCTCACTTCATGCTCCTGATCGATTCTCCTGATCGTACTTATCGCTGAAGAGCTGGTCGAGGACCCATGCCATGCGAAATGTAGCTTCCTCAGCTACACCAGCCCCGTGTGAAGCGCCGCTGTGGCCGCCCACCATCCAAATGCGGAAGACAAGCTCAGGATCGCGGTCGAGCGCACATGACCGACGCTGCGCCACATAGCAAGCGGGCTGGTAATAGAGGGCCTGGCCATCGTGCACCGCGGCATCGACGTAAGTCGGCGGAAGAGGCCGATCGGCGCTTAGGTTGTAATACGGGTCGTAGCTGCGCACGTTGCGATATTCGTGGGCGGTGTGGGGATCTCCGTACTCCGCCGTTTCCTGTAGCGCGTACGGCATTGTGAAGTCCATCTCAGCATCTAGAATGTCGGCGAGCGGGACCTCGGCAAGCACGGCGCGGAACAAATCTGGCCCCATGAGGGCCGCGGCAAGCACGGTGCCCCCGCCGGCGCTCGCTCCCTCGATGACAATGCCGTCCGGGTTGGCGAATCCCTGCTCAACGAGCCCCTCGGCAGCGGCGATCAGATCAGTTTGGGTAATACGTTTTCAATCGCGGGTAGCCGCTTCGTGCCATGGACGTCCGAACTCGCCCCCCAGTACGTGCACAATGCCGAAAGCAATTCCGCAGTCGAGCAGGCTCAAACGCTTGGTCATGGAGAGGGCCAAGTGACGAACGAGGGCCATCTCGGTATTCCGTAACAACCGTACACGTTCAGTAATACTGGCCCAGGGCTCGTTCAGCCACGACGGTGTCGGGCGTCACGAATGAGGTAACCCAGTAAACCAGTTTCGGTGTTCGGAACGAACATCGTGCAACCCATGAGCCTGGGCCGTGTTGCAGAGACTTAAGCGGAAGGTGGGCATGCCGAACGGGCGAGAAGCGCCTTGCCCTCCAACAACCGGGTTCGGCCGCAGCGCGTCCCTCTCCTTCGAGCGCCGTGTCAAAGCGATCGGGCTTGGCGCGACGGCGCTGCCCGCCGCGAGCTACCGCAGGCTGAAAGATGCCTTCGCCACTCGCCCGTATCATCTACACCACGGGACACGTTTCGTGCGGAACCCGACACATTGAGGCGCAAATATGCCCC
>NZ_RZSJ01000169.1:0-10770 GCF_003998025.1 Mesorhizobium sp. M8A.F.Ca.ET.021.01.1.1 | reverse complement strand
GTCATGAACACGGTGATTTCGGTATCGGTGGCTCTGCCGGCGGCTTACGCTTTCTCGCGCTATCGTTTCCTTGGCGACAAGCATCTGTTCTTCTGGCTGCTGACCAACCGCATGGCGCCGCCGGCCGTGTTCGCGCTGCCGTTCTTCCAGCTCTATTCGGCTTTCGGCCTCATCGACACGCACATAGCGGTGGCGCTGGCGCACTGCCTGTTCAACGTGCCGCTGGCGGTGTGGATCCTGGAAGGCTTCATGTCGGGTGTACCGAAGGAAATCGACGAGACCGCCTATATTGACGGCTACTCGTTCCCGCGCTTCTTCCTCAAGATCTTCATGCCGCTGATCGCCAGCGGCATCGGCGTCGCCTGTTTCTTCTGCTTCATGTTCTCATGGGTGGAATTGCTGATCGCGCGCACGCTGACCACCACCGACGCCAAGCCGATCGCCGCCACCATGACCCGCACGGTCTCGGCCGCCGGCATGGATTGGGGCCTGCTCGCCGCCGCCGGCGTGCTGACGCTGATCCCCGGCGCGCTCGTCATCTGGTTCGTCCGCAATTACATCGCCAAGGGCTTTGCCCTGGGGAGGGTATAATGGTCGCGGGTGACGTCAAAATCTCCGAGCTGCGCCAACTGACCAACAGTCTGTTTGATGGTCTTGAAGATCAAGGCATTGACAGCATCCATGTGGCGCAAAGCCAATACTGGAAGGTCTATTTCACCGATGCGTTCCAAGCCGAAACTCCGACTTGTGTCATGGGGGACGTGTACGACGACCTCAACGATGTACGTGCGGAAGTCGACAAAGCTCGAGAAGACGAAACGATCTCGTGGCACGCATTCATGCACCTCGCCGGTTTGATCAACTTGGTCGCTTATGCCGCTGAAAACGGTGAGCTCGTGAAGTCTGCGGCAATGGAGGCGCGGCAATGAATCTAGACCTCTCCTGGATGGCCTGGACGTGGCCGACCGCGGCTTTCTTCGCGACCATTCTGCTACTGCTGTGCGGCATGGCCGCCTGGGAATACGCCTCGCCGGGCGGCAATCCGCGCGTCGGCATCCTGCGCTTCGAGACGACGCGCGGCGACCGTCTTTTCCTGTCGCTGCTTGGCAGCGCCTTTATCCATCTCGCTTGGCTGGGTCTTGTCGGATCCAACCTGTGGTGGGCTCTCGCTCTCTCCGTGGTCTACGCCATCGGCGTGTTCCGCTACGTATAGAGGGGGAAACTGTTGGAGCGGCCGCGTGCCGGCGACCGCTCCAGATCGCACTTGAAACCTTGAAACTGTGGAGGAAACTAATGCGACGTCAATTTTTAACATCAACGACCGCCATTGTCCTGTTGCTCGGGGCAGGCAACGCCTATGCCGGGATGGACGAGGCGAAAGCGTTCCTGGACAAGGAGATCGGCCCGCTGTCGACGCTCTCGCGCGCCGACCAGGAAGCCGAGATGCAGTGGTTCATCGATGCCGCGAAGCCTTTCGCCGGCATGGACATCAAGGTGGTGTCGGAAACCATCGCCACCCACCAGTATGAATCGCAGGTGCTGGCGCCGGCCTTTACCGCCATCACCGGTATCAAGATCACGCACGACGTCATCCAGGAAGGCGACGTCGTCGAGAAGATCCAGACCCAGATGCAGACCGGCCAGAACCTCTATGACGGCTGGGTCAACGATTCCGACCTGATCGGCACCCACTGGCGCTACCAGCAGGTGCGTAACCTGACCGACTGGATGGCGGGCGAGGGCAAGGATGTCACCAATCCCAACCTCGACCTGAAGGATTTCATCGGCACCTCCTTCACCACCGCTCCCGACAAGAAGCTCTACCAGCTGCCCGACCAGCAGTTCGCCAACCTCTACTGGTTCCGTTACGACTGGTTCAACGACGAGAAGAACAAGGCCGACTTCAAGGCCAAATACGGCTACGACCTCGGCGTGCCGGTCAACTGGTCGGCCTATGAGGACATCGCCGAATTCTTCACCGGCCGCGAGATCGACGGCAAGAAGGTCTATGGCCACATGGACTATGGCAAAAAGGATCCGTCGCTCGGCTGGCGGTTCACCGATGCCTGGCTGTCGATGGCCGGCAATGGCGACAAGGGCCTGCCGAACGGCCTGCCCGTCGACGAATGGGGCATCAAGGTCGACGAGAATTCGCGTCCTGTCGGCTCCTGCACGGCGCGCGGCGGCGACACGAATGGACCGGCGGCCGTCTACTCGATCCAGAAGTACCTCGACTGGCTGAAGGCCTACGCGCCGGCCGAAGCGCAAGGCATGACCTTCTCGGAATCCGGCCCTGTGCCGGCGCAGGGCGCGGTCGCGCAGCAGATCTTCTGGTACACCGCCTTCACCGCTTCGATGGTCGACGCCGGCGCCAAGGCGGTGCTGAATGACGACGGCACGCCGAAGTGGCGCATGGCCCCGTCGCCGCACGGCGTCTACTGGAAGGACGGCATGAAGCTCGGCTATCAGGACGTCGGTTCCTGGACGCTGATGAAGTCGACGCCGACCGACCGCGCCAAGGCCGCATGGCTCTACGCGCAGTTCGTCACCTCGAAGACCGTGGACGTGAAGAAAAGCCATGTCGGCCTGACCTTCATCCGCGAGAGCACGATCCACGACAAGAGCTTCACCGAACGCGCCCCGAAGCTCGGCGGCCTGATCGAGTTCTACCGCTCGCCGGCCCGTGTCCAGTGGTCGCCGACCGGCACCAACGTGCCTGACTATCCGAAGCTGGCACAGCTCTGGTGGCAGGCGATCGGCGATGCCTCGTCCGGCGCCAAGACGGCGCAGGAAGCGATGGACTCGCTCTGCGGCGAGCAGGAAAAGGTCATGAGCCGCATCGAGAAGTCGGGCGTTCAGGGCGATATCGGCCCGAAGATGGCCGAAGAGCATGACCTCGCCTACTGGAATGCCGACGCGGTCAAGAAGGGCAATCTCGCGCCTCAGTTGAAGATCGAGAACGAGAAGGAAAAGCCGATCACCATCAACTACGACGAACTGGTGAAGAGCTGGCAGAAGTGAGACTGTCCATGCGGGCGTTCGCGCCCGTGTGAAATTGGGGGAGGCGGCGCGTTGCCGTCTCCCCTGTTTGTGTCGAGGCGGAGGACTTCGGAATGAGTGGTTTTGTGCTGGCGATCGACCAGGGCACGACATCGACCCGGGCGATACTGTTCGATGACCGGATGAAGGTCGCGGGCACCGGCCAGAAGGAATTCAGCCAGCATTATCCGGCGTCGGGCTGGGTCGAGCACGACCCGGAAGAAATCTGGGCAAGCGTCGTGACCACCGTGAAGGCCGCACTGAAAAAGGCCGGCCGTACGGCTGCTGATGTCGTGGCCATCGGCATCACCAACCAGCGCGAGACCGTCGTCGTCTGGGACAGGGCGACGGGCAAACCGGTCCACAACGCCATCGTGTGGCAGGATCGGCGCACCGCACCGCTGTGCCAGAAGCTCAAGAAGCAGGGGCTCGAGAAGAAATTCACCCGCAAGACAGGGCTGCTGCTCGACCCCTATTTCTCGGGCACCAAGATCGCCTGGATGCTGGACAAGGTGAAAGGGGCAAGGCGGCGCGCCGAGAGAGGCGAATTGCTGGCGGGTACCATCGACAGTTTTTTGATCTGGCGGCTGACCGGCGGCAAGGTTCATGCCACCGACGCCACCAACGCCTCACGCACGCTTGTCTACAATATCGAGAAGAATGCCTGGGACGACGAACTGCTTTCCATCCTGCGCATCCCGGCCGCAATGCTGCCGGAGGTAAAGGATTGCGCCGATGATTATGGAATCACAGAGAAAAACCTGTTTGGCGCCGAGATAAGGATACTCGGCGTTGCCGGCGACCAGCATGCCGCGACCATCGGGCAGGCCTGTTTCGAGCCGGGTATGATGAAATCCACCTACGGCACCGGCTGTTTTGCGCTGCTCAACACCGGCAGCGATCTGGTGCGTTCGAAGAACCGCCTGTTGACCACCATCGCCTACCGGTTGAACGGCAAGACCACCTATGCGCTGGAAGGCTCGATCTTCATTGCGGGTGCCGCGGTGCAATGGCTGCGGGACGGCATCGAGGTGATCGGCAAGGCCGAGCAGAGCGGCAAGCTGGCTGCCGAGGCCGATCCGACGCAGAACGTCTACCTTGTGCCGGCTTTTGTCGGACTTGGCGCGCCGCACTGGGATGCCGGGGCGCGGGGTGCTATCTTCGGGTTGACCCGAAATTCCGGTCCTGCCGAGTTTGCCCGGGCGGCTTTGGAATCAGTCGCTTACCAGACCCGCGACCTGCTCGACGCCATGCACAAGGATTGGAAGGGCGCCAAGGCAAAGACCGTGCTCAGGGTCGATGGCGGCATGGTGGCTTCGGACTGGACCCTGCAACGCCTCGCCGACATCCTCGACGCGCCGGTCGATCGGCCGACAATCCTGGAGACGACCGCGCTGGGGGCGGCCTGGCTCGCCGGCTCGAAGGCGGGCGTGTGGCCCGCCGCGCAGGAGTTCGCTAAAAGCTGGGCGCTCGAGCGGCGGTTCAAGCCTGATATGGACGCGTCCAATCGTACTGCGAAACTAGCAGGCTGGCGTGATGCAGTGCGCAGGACACTGAGCGCATAAGGAAAGGCCCGCGCCGTTTCCAACGCGGGCCTTCGGCTCACACACTTTTAGGCCACTCATACTCACTCAGTAAGGCGAACGGCACTCCCGACGAGGACCATTGTTCGGCTGGAAGGTGTTATCCGAAGCGCGGTAGCTCCGATAATGATCGTAGCACCACTGCACATGGGCATTGCCTTCATAGACGCGGTTGTTCTCATTGACGATCGCGCCGGTGATCAGGGCGCCAGTCGCGAAGGCAGCGAGCGGGAACCAGTAATCCCCATGACGGCGATAGCCGCGGCGATATTCCCGATAGCCGCGATGACCATTCCAATACATGTCACCGTTGCGGCTGAAGCTGCGATTGCGCGAGAAATTGCGGTCGAAGGAGCGGTTTCTCCGCCATTCCCGGTATTGCACTGTCTGCATGTCCGACGTTGTCGCCTGGGACAATGGCACGTAGGCCGGCTGGGCGTTGACCGGCACCACCTCCGCCGCGACGAATGTGGCCGAGAGCGTGGCGGCTAGCAGACCCGTTGTCACTCTATTCATTGGTCTTCTCCTCGAAGGTTTGGCGAACGTCCCTTTGGCGGAAAACGATGGTGCTTCGGATTTGTTCCGCCGTGTTGGCAGCCGTTGCCGGACCGAAACCGAAACCGCGGGCTGCTCACCTGGACCCGGGGAACAAAAGCAAGGGGCAGCGATTTAGGGCAAAGAGCGGGTTTGAAACCCATCTTTTCCGGTTGACCGGTCGCGGCACTCTCCCTATGTTCCGCGCAATTTCGGGGGCGGCCTTTTCGAGCCCGCGGGAGCGCGTAGCTCAGCCGGTAGAGCAACTGACTTTTAATCAGTAGGTCTCGGGTTCGAACCCCGACGCGCTCACCACAGTTTCACGTGGAACATCAAGCACTTGGCATTTTGGCTGATAGAACAGAGCCGGAACCGTGCGAGAAAAAACAGGCCGTGCGAGATAGTTTTCTCGCACGGCCGTTCTTTATGCGTTCCGCGCCGCCGCGAGGATTCGCGTGACTCGGCGGTTGGCTGCCTTGATCTTGTCCTGGGTGATGTAGGCCAGGCTGACCGTCGTATGGCGCAGCAGCTCGTGCTGCTGGTCCTCGGCGTTCTCGGAAATATAGATGGATGCCGTCAGCAGGCTGTCCATCTCGGCTAGCAACTCGTCTATCTGGTCGGCTAGATGTTGAATGGTCTCCATTTCACTAAGCGTTTCCTTCCCGTTCGTTGTCAGCACCCCCAGGGGAACCTTGCAACAAGCTTTGCGCCCGTCTCGGCTGGGCTCCTAGTAATGTGACCGGGTGTTAGAAAATGTTTTGGGGATTGATGTGCAAAGCGGGGATAGGCGGTGGCGCGTATACGATTTGTTCAGTTCTGAAACAGGCCCACAAATGGGCCATCCGGCCCATGCGTGGCCGCATTTCTCGCTGTTAAGGATTCGGCCATAAGAACGGGCAATGTCAGAGCCGACCATAACCCTGCATGCCCGCATTCCCGCCTCGCTGATGAAGCGATTGAAGCTCGCCGCGATTGAAAGCGGCCGCAGCCAGAATGGCGAATTGCTGGCGCGCCTGGCGACTTCCTTCGAGCTTGACGGACCCGACCGCGCCCAGGCGCTGGCGCTGGTCAACCAGCTGGCGGCGCTGCTGGAAAAGCCGTAGCGAGATAGCAGCCGACGACAGTGAAATGGTTGCGCACGCGGTTGCCGCAGGCCATGCAGCGCAGATGCCGCTGGCCGACGAAGCGCAGCTGCTCGCCGCCGCCCCAGCGCCGCTCGATGCGGTGGCGATCGACCGGGCCGACATGGCCGCAGACCAGGCAGCGACCGCCGAGAATGTAGGCCGGCGGGATGTCGCGAAAGCTGATCGCATAATAGGCCTTGCCGGGCACGGCATCGAAGAGCGGGTCCATCGTTCCGATTTCGTTCCGCTGCGAGGCGCCGTCAAGCGGTGGAGGAAAATATTCCTCTAATCGGCGCTGTCGCGCAAGCCCAGGCCTTCGCGGTAGGGCGATGCGGCCCAGCCGGTGACGGCGGCAACGTCGACCGTCACAGTGCCGCCGGGCATGCCCTTGATGGTGACCTGGCGGTCTTCGAGGTCGACGCGCGACACCTCGCCGGTGACATCGACCTTCTGCCCCGGCTTGGCCTTCTTCGGCGCCGGGATCGAATGGGGGAAGCCATAAAAGGGAATGCTGACGCTGGCGCGCTGGTTGTCATCGACAAGCTTGATGATGGTGACGGTGACCGTCACCTCGTCGCCGACCGATATGTCCGTGATATCCCACGCCATGGCAGAAGAATGGCGCAGGGGCGGCCGGCGTCAAGATGCCGTATTACAGGCCGATCTCCGTTTCGCCGTCGGCTTCGTGCCAGGCGATCATCTTGCGGATCGCCTCGTCGGCCATTTCGGGGTGCCGCGCCAGATAGTGTTTTAGGATGCGCGTGGCGCTGTCAAAGCTGTGCCCGGTGATCGAGCAGATTTCGGGCACGGTGGCGCCGGCCAGCGCCAGCCAGGTCACGGCGGTGTCGCGCAGATCCGGCTCGATGAAATCCTTGAGCGTCGGGCAAGGCTTGATCAGCCAGTCGACGCCATTCTCCGCGCGGATGCCGCGCACCGCCATGTCGCGCACCTCGGCGAAGCGGTGGCTGTAGACCTGACCCTGATAGGTCTGCCACATGCATTTCTCAAAACGCTTGTCGACCAGCTCGTTGAGGATGATGCGGGCAAAGCGGCGCTCGATCGCAGCGCGTTCCTCCGGCGTCTCGGCGCCCAGCAGCGCTTCGGCGCGGGCGGCGGCGCGGCGCAGTTTCGAGGCGGCAAGCCGCTTCTCCAGCTCGGGCGCCTCGCGGATGGCGACGACGGCGCCGGTCTTGGCCTGGCGGAACACGCGGCGCTTGTTGAGCAGGCCGCGATCCTCCAGAGCCAGCCTGTCGCCCTGGCGCTGGCCGGTCCATACGCCAAGCAGCGTCATGTCGCCGACCTCGTGCCAGCCGACATGGTCGGCGACGGCCACCAGCGTCTCGATCTCGGTGCGGGTGCCGAAGCGCACGCGCGGCGGCGGCGTCGCCATGCCGAGATCCTGCGCCGGGTTGACGCCGCCATTCATGCGGAATTTGGTCTTGCCGCGCCGTTTGGCCCAGCCCAGCGCCACCGACAGCGTGGCGATGGTGCCGCGCGCCGTGGCGAGCCCTCGGCTGGCGACCAGCTCTTCATAGACGCCGAAGACTATGGCCTGTTCCAGCGCGTCGACCGGCGAGGCCCACAGGTCGGGATGGTCGTTCTCGATGACGCGCGCCTTCTGCTTGAAGTCGACGATCGACTTCGGGGCATAGACGATGCGCGCCGCCACCTGGCGCCGGCGCAGCTCGGCATCATGCGGCAGCTTGAATTTTGGCGAGCGGTACCAGTCCTCGAACATCTGGCCGACCGTGAACAGCGCCGGCCTGCCGTAGCGCGGCGCTGCGATCGCGGTTGCCGTCTTCGGCTTCTCCTGCTCGGCCTTGCGGGCGGCCGCCAGCGTCTTGCAGAAGGCATCGGACCAGTCGACTGCCTCGCCGCGGCTGAACCACCGGCCATCCTCGTGGCGCAAATCTTTGGCCTGGTGGCCGGCGGCGCGCAGCTGCGGCCCCGGCTTGAAGCGCGGCCGGCCGCCACGCCAGTCGACATGCGGATGCGGTGTGATCTTCGGCATGGTGTGGCTCCTACGCGCGCGAGGGTGAATCGCGCGGATGGTTTTGTCAAAGGTCAGCCCTGGCTACGGCATTGCTCATCGGCAGATAGACCCAACCAGGCACGGCCTTTGCGGTGAACGGGAGATCGGCGAAGCGTTTGCCGCAACTCTTCACATACGCCTTGTGCAGCTTGCGCAACGCGATCAGCGCCTGTTCGGCTTTCATCTTGGTGGCTCCTGAAAAAAATACGCCGGGCGCCATTCACGGCCGCCCGGCAGGTTGCGCCCCTCGACCGACAGGAAGGGGCGGTATGAGAATTCAGGCCCGGCGGGTACGCATGGGGAGGGAACAATCCCGCCGGGCTGGCCGGCCGCTGGGGGGAAGCGGCCGGCGGGGTTCAGTGATCGTCACGGACATCGAAGCCGAAGCGCTTCGGGCGCGGCAGGAGGTAGCCGACCAGCAGGAAGACGCCGGCGAGGCCGAGCGCGCACAGCGCGCCAAGACCGATCATCGCCCAATAGGCTTGTTCGGTGGTCATGTGATCGCCTCCAGCCATGCTTCGGTGTTGATGGTGGCAACGCCCTTCTGGCCGGGGCCGTGCTGCACGGTCAGCAGACCTTTGCGCTCAAGCGCGTCGATCGTGCTGCGGCTCCAGCCGTGGGCACGGCCCGCCAGCGTCCAGCCGCCGCGCCCGCGCCACAGCGGGCCACATTGAGCGTCGGACATCGCCGCCACTTCGGTGCCTGACAGTTTCATTTCCGCTTCCTTTCCGCGCGCTGTTCCATGACGCCGTGAACGATGAGGCCGGCGCCGGTCAGCACCGGGCAGTCGCCGTAGATCCGCACCAGGCCGAGGCTCTGCAGCGACTTGAACACTGCGAGGCTGACGCTGGCCGGCGGCCGCCCGAAGCCGTTGGGTCGGCGGTAGAGGCGATAGGCCTTGAAGAGGCTGATGGCCCGGCGCTGCTGCTGTGTCAGCGTGGCCGGGTCGATCGTGCTGGTGATGGCGGCTTGAGCCGTCATGTGTTCACTCCATTGTAGCGGGCGCGCAATGCGGCGGCGGCTGATGCCACCATGTCCGCTTCGCCCTCGTTCTGGTTTGCGGGCAGCGGCTGGGGTGCGACGACCCCGCCCGAACGCAGCCACACTTCAACCGCCCGACGCGGCCAGACATCGCCGGTCGAGATCTTGCGCGGGAAACCCTGCTCGAGGTGCAGCCGCAACCATCGCCGCTTCAACCAGGACGGCTTGCGGCCGAGCGCGGCGGCAACTTCGTCAAGGCTGGCTGTTTCGTTGGAGAGCATGGCAGGCGTCCCGCTTGAGTCGCTGCCTACAATAAGCAAGTTTGCTTATCTTGCAATATGCAATGTTGAAGCGCGCTTATCGACGCTTATCTGCGCCCAGCGATGCCGCATAAAAAGCCATGGCTTTTGTAAAGTGCGCGATTCGGGAAAAGCCATGGCTTTTGTAAAATGCGCGACTCGCGAAAAGCCATGGCTTTCGTCAACTGCGAAAAGCCATGGCTTTTGTTAAGTGCTAATGGCGGGGGCGGATGACGCCGACTTCAACGCCCATGATGACGACGCGGTCGTCGTCTACCTGCTCGGGCCGTGACGGGCCGAGCTTGGAAGAATGGGTGGTGATGAATGGCGCCTCATAGCGCCGCATCACCGTTTCGGTGCGTTGGGTCACCAGGTCGGTGAGCTGGGCAAGCACGATATCGCCAGACTTTGGCCGGCGGTTCTGGTCGATCAAGACAATATCGCCCGGCAGAATGCCAAGCAGATCAAGCGCCCAGCCCTTCATGACCCAGGCGTCAACGCCGTTTCGGTTGCCCTTGTGAGCGGCGATCGCGGTGGTCACCCATGAGGGCAGCGGTTCGTCGCGCTCCATGTCGTGGGGAAGCGTCTCGCTTTCGCCGAAGCCCGGAAGCCGGCGCTGGCCGGGCATCACGTTTTTGGGGATGCCGGAATAGGTGGCGATTGCCTCAAGCGTCCGGTCTGTAACGGAGAGCCGGCCCGACTTGTCGTTCATATAGCGGGTGATGGTTGATGCCGCCATGCCCGAATTCAGCGACAGCTCCGACAACGACAGGTTCATGTATCGGGCGACCGCCTCGATCCATGCCTTCGTGTCGTGCTGCTGGCTCATGCCGCGCACAATAGTTGGGGAACTCGCTACAACACGCACGCACACACGCCTTGCATAATCAGCATATTCGCTTATCACGATGAGCAAGTTAACGGCAAGGTGATTCGCGGTGTTGGAATTTTCGGACATCGAAACGCGTCGGGCGGCTGCTCGTATCGACCAGAACGAACTGTGCCAGCGGGCCAACGTTCACTTCATGACCTATTCGCGGCTGAAGAACCGGCCGGGCAAGCACGGCGCGACCGAACGCACTCTGAAGCGGCTGCATGTCGCGCTCGATGCGCTGGTAGTCGAGCGGAAAGGCGCACTCAACGAAGAGGTGCAAGGCAGTGGATGATCCACGGGAGAT
>NZ_RZSJ01000168.1:0-10788 GCF_003998025.1 Mesorhizobium sp. M8A.F.Ca.ET.021.01.1.1 | reverse complement strand
GTGCCAAGGGCGAAAAGGCAATGGACTAATGTCGGCCGCGACGGCGGTTTTCGGTGGACTGGCATCCTCCCAAGTGCCCGCCCTCGGGACGGCAGTGATGGTGGCGATCGCGGCCACCGGCTTTGTCGCCTTCACGCCGGGCGCAGCACGCGCGGGAGTCATCTGCTCGGATTTCAATGGTGTGGACGGTGGAGCAGCCTATGCCGGAGGCTCGACCCGCTCCACCGCATGCGGATATTTCGCCAACAGCAATGGCGATTTCTCGACAGCTATGGGCGATAGCGCGGGCGCCATTGCGGACAACAGCGTGGCGCTCGGCTACCTCGCTAACGCGGGCGGTTACTATGACCCCTATGGCAGCCCCACTATCAACTATGAGAATTCGAACACGACAGCCATCGGCGCCGGGGCTCAGGCCGGGGCCCGAGGGGCGGGCGGGTCAAATGCCACCGCCATTGGCGCTTCGGCTAAAGCGCGCGCTTTGAACTCCACCGCGCTGGGCGCGGGTGCGACCGCCCTCCAAGACAACTCCATGGCGATCGGAGCGGGCGTTACGGCGACGCGCGAAAATCAGGTCATGCTTGGCACGGGCAGCAACACCTACACGCTGGCCGGGATCACTTCGCAGGCGAGCACGGCCGCGCAGGCCGGCCCGACCTATCTGGTGACGACAGACGCCGGCGGCAATCTGGCGGCGTCGACATTCGATGTGGCCACGCTTACGAATTTGCCTGCACAGGTCGCCCAGAACGGCATCGCCATCGCCGATCTGAACAGCACGGTGAGCAGCCACACGACGCAGATCACCGCCAACACCACCGAGCTCGCCGACCACGAAACGCGCATCGCCAACAACACCTCACAGATCAGCACCAACACCCAAGAACTCGCCAATCATGAGACGCGTATCACCAACAACACCAACGAGATCGCGGATCTCGACACCAGGGTGACGACCAACACCAGCAACATCACCCAACTCGACGGCCGCGTCGGCGCTCTCGAGGCCGGCCTCCAGGGCCTGGATGACCAGATCAGCGAAAACCGCACGGAAGCCCGTGCCGGCACCGCGCTGGCTCTGGCCACGGCGGGGCTGCGCTATGACGACAGGCCGGGAAAATTGTCGCTGGCCGGCGGCTTCGGCAACTTCAAGGGCCAGTCGGGCCTGGCGCTCGGTCTCGGCTACAATCCCAGTCTGGATTTCCGGCTCAACGCCGCCTTGTCGGCGACCACCAATCGCGGCGATGTCGGCGTCAGCCTCGGGGCTTCGTGGACGCTGAACTGATCACGAGTGCGAGGGGGCCGCTGGCGGCCGCGTTCCCACAGACGCGGTCGCCAGTATCGCCTGCCGCCGGCTCGATTCCGACTTCAGAGGTCACATGAAGCGCCTAAACTCTTCAGCAACAGGGCGGATGACCCAGGCTGCGGTGGCAGCCTTGCTGTCGGCCGGCTTGATGGCGGCATCCCCGGGCGTTGCCTGGGCGCAGACCAAAAAGGCCGAGAAGGGCGACAAGGTCCGCGCGACCCACCCGGCCAGCATCGACCGCAACGGCGTGCTGATCCTGATCCGCGGCACGCTTCTGGCGCTCGACCAGGCCAACAAGACCGGCAATTACACCGTGCTGCGCGATCTTGGCTCGCCGAATTTCCAGGCCAACAGCGCCGCCCAACTCGGCGACATCTTTGCCAACCAGCGCAAGCAGGCGCTCGATTTCGGCGCCGTCGCCGTGCTCGATCCACAGCTGACCTTGCTGCCGCAGATCGAACCGAACGGCATGCTGCACATGGCTGGCTTTTTCCCGTCGGTGCCAATGCAGGTCAATTTCGAGCTTCTATTCGAGCCGGCCAACCGGCAGTGGAAAATCTACGGCGTGTCGGTCAACCTCACCTCTGGATCACCGCAGGCGCCCGACACGCCGGTCGCCGAACAACAGAAGTCCAACGATGCCGGTTCGCCACCGGACGCGCCTTCGATGGACGTGCAGCCGAAGGCGAAGGCAAAGCCGTAGCCGCGGGCATTCGAGCGGCTAGCCATCTCATGCAAGTGCGAACCGCTCCATCTCCAACGCACTCCGGGCTCCCGGAGCATTTCCGCACGGGGAACCGCTTCACACTTTCCCGGAATGGCCAACCTGCTCGGAAAGTCAAATGCGCAGGGCGCTTGCCAGCAGGGACAGCGCGAAGACGAACAGACCCGAACTGAAGCCGAGATTGACGTAGCGCAGGCCGCGCGCGCTCAGCCGCTTTCGCAGATGGTTGGTGGCCAGCGTCAGCGTTGTCCACCAGCTTGCCGAACCGATCAGCACGCCGGCCGATACAAGCGCCAGGGTTTGCCAGGACGGCAAGCCCGCCCCCAGGATCCCCGGCGTGAGCGTGAGGAAACCAAGCAGTGTCATCGGGTTGCCCAACGTCCAGATCAGCCCCGTCAGATAGGCCCGGCCCGACGGCATACGGCGCTGCAGGGACGTGTCCAGCGACGGTGTCAGCCGCGCCGCCGTTGCGGCCATGTAGAGCAGGAACATGCCGGCGCAGAGCTGCAGCCATACGTGCCATCCCATCAGCATGTGCGCCACCGCCCCGAGCCCGGCGGCGGCAATAGAGGCATAGACCGAATGTGTGGTCGCCGCGCCATAGCCGGTCGCCAGACCGGGTACGATGCCGCCGGCGATCGTGCGCTGCACGCATAAGAGCCCGGTGGGACCGATGGGCGCGGCGACCGCGAACCCCAGCAAGGCGCCCCGCATCATGTTGAGGAGAAGTTCCGGCGTGCCCGACATGCTGACAGATCTTCCTTTGACCGCACGTCGTCGGGGGAGCCCGGCCAGGCAACAGCCTGGGCCAGATGCCAGCCGTGGCCGGCAACGGTCACCCGTTTTCGTGAGCTGCTTCGACATTCTTCCGGTAGGACGGCCGTTGGCGGGGCTGACAAGCCAGTCGTCTTGAATCTCTCCAAGTATTAGCGAAATGTAATGTTCCGTCTCGCGCTATAGAGACGGCGTTCTGTCCCGTGAGTTGAAGACCTGACCGATGTGCCGGCGCATTCACTGGCGGTGGAGAAAATCTAGAATTCTCCTGATGAGCGTCACATGCTTTTGAATTCAGTCCAACCTTAAGCCGGCGCACCCAATCACGAAATGGTCGTCGCGGCGTCCACCATTTGGATTAGGCTTGACACCCAGCTTCTATTTTTTTCTACTGACTTGATCGCGAAATCGAACGAGGATCGACCCCGTTGAAGCGATATCGGCGCAGCAGCACGCCATGTCCGACCGGGGCCGCCAGCCCATGTTGGTCAGCATGACTGCCCGATCCTATCCGGCGGAGCGCATTTCAGAACTCATCGGCACCATCTACGATTGCGTCCTCGATCCTGGCCGATGGCCATCGGTCGTCGACAACATTCGATTGGGAGCTGAAGTTCTGCTACGCGGTTCTCGGGTGTATCCGCTTCCGGGCGGCGAAGTTACGCTCGGCGTCGCGACAGGCATCGATTCGGTGAGGCTCGGCGAGGTTCCCGCCCATGGCCAGGACCTGGTCGACCTCTGGGGTGGCGACATCAGGGTCAAACAATATCCGCTCGAGGAGCCGTGGCTCAAGGCCACGCGCTATGATGTCGTCTGTCTTCAAGAACTCAAAACCTCGGATGAGAAGTTCGGTTGAGGCGATCGGCGGCGCTGCTTACGGCGAGCTGGCCAGCGGCATTGAGCGAGGCGCTGCGTGAATGTGTGATTTGAGCCGTGAACGACATGGAAAGGGACAGACCTCACCCACGCAAAATCTTGAAGGCACGATATGAACTTTGACATTAGGGCCAGAGTGTCGCTTCTGATCAACGCTAACCCGCAGGTTGTCTTCGACGCATGGGTTGACCCACCTGCGATGGAGCAATGGCTTTTCAAATCGCCGACTAACATCCTGAGGGCAGTGACCAATCCGCAACCGGGCGGGACATACTCGATCATCGAGCACGACGGGGACAGCGTCATTACGCATGACGGCATATACTCGGTGGTCGACCGCCCTGCCCGCTTAGCATTCAGCTTGGTAGTTCCCCAGCACTTCGAGGGGACGGCGTTCATCGAGATCCTGATTGCGTCCGAGGGTACGCAGTCACGCCTTGATTTCCTGGCCGCCGGAGACGGGCCTGAAGACGCGCAGAACCTTTGGAACCGGATGCTCGCAAATCTCGCCGAGCTGTTGAACCGAAAGTGAGTGGCCAAGGACAGCCACCGCCATTTCTTGGGCTATTAGCAAGTCAACTTTCCGGGGCGGAGCCGAAAGCAGGCGTTCCGTTTTCGGCATGGCTGTTAGGCCGACATTGAGGTTACGCGTGCCGCCGACAGCACAGCCAGCCCTCGTCTTTGTGGCTAAAACGACATAGAGCGATCGCATAAAGGGTCGAGGCATAGCGGCGCGTGACCGCGATGCAACATGATGGGCGTCGAGGGCCGTGGCATCGCCCCTGTGAGAGCAGGATTCCCGAATTAGCTGGCTTGGTGCAATTCCGTACCTCGAATGGGGATGGAATTGACAAACCATTTCGCGCCAGCGGGCATAAGTATAGTAATCTTATCGACATAGAGAATTGGAGGCGACGATGACGGGCCATGTCGAGCGTATCGCGATTGCCGGCGTCACCGGATCCCGGCCGCCGGCCGGTGCGCGTCTAAACCCCGTTTCTGTGTCGCTGGCGTCACAAGGCGGGCCTAAAATCGCCGCAACGGTTTGAAAATCAAGCAAGATCAACCGCAATTGGCTTGTATATCATGTCACTAGAATTTATGTGTCATGGATGGTTCGGCGCGGCGGGGAGGCACGCCGGGCGTTTCGCAACGGATGGCTGCGCGCCGTCTCATGATAGAGAAACGTTCGCTTCATGCTCACCAAAAAAGGCAAGTACGGCCTCAAGGCGCTCGTCCATCTCGCGCGGATGCCGGCCGGGCAACTCGCTTTCGTTGGCGATATCGCGACCGGCAACAACATCCCGAAGAAGTTTCTCGACGCCATACTGGGTGAGCTGCGCAATGCCGGCTTCGTCCAGAGCCGCAAGGGCAAGGATGGCGGCTACCGCCTGGCGCGACCCGCCGACGAGATCAAGGTCGGCCACGTCGTGCGCGTGCTCGACGGTCCGCTGGCCCCGATCCCCTGCGCCAGCCGAACACAATATCAGCGCTGTGAAGACTGCAACGAGGCGACATGCCAAGTCCGACATCTGATGCTGGAAGTCCGGCAGGCGATCGCCGAGGTGCTCGACCAGCGCAGCCTCGCCGAGATGCGCGACATTGCCGACGACCTCCCGGTCGCGCGGGACGACCTGCCGGTGAAGGTCCTGGCCTGAAGCCGGCGCTTCGTACGGGGCTCGCTCGCGCATGACCGGGCGAACCAACTCGATCAATTCCATCATCATCGTCGGCGGCGGCGCCAGCGGCGTCGTGCTCGCCGCGCATCTGCTCAAATCGCCCAATCCGGACCTGCGCGTCACGCTGATCGAAAAGCGCCCGCATTTCGGCCAGGGCATCGCCTATTCGACACTGCTGTCGGCGCATGTGCTCAATGTCGGCGCGGCCGGCATGAGTGCCTATGCCGACGATCCCGGCAATTTCTGGCGCTGGCTGCTGGAGCGCGGGCTGGCGACAGCAGAGCAGGCGCCGGTCTACGCGCCGCGCAGCCTCTATGCCCGCTATCTCAAGGAATTGCTCGACGATCTGGAAACGCGCGAGCGCGAGACCGGACGGCTGCGCCTGATCCGCGAGGAGAGCCTGTCGATCTCACCCACCGCATCCGGGGTCGAGGTGGCACTCGCCAACGGCACCAGCGTGGTCGCCCATCTTGCCGTGCTCGCCACCGGCCATGACGAACAGCCCGCGCAGGGCCATGCGATCCGGATGGGATCGGAGGCCGACACCGCGCTCGATCCAGACAGCCGGATCGTGGTGCTGGGCACGGGCTTGAGCATGGTCGACGCCTTCCTTTCCCTGGAGCAGCGCGGCCATCGCGGCGACATCATCGCGGTGTCGCGGCGCGGCCTGCTGCCCTCGCCGCACCGCAAGGGCAATCCGATCAAGCTCGACGTCGCCGACATCCCGCTCGGCACCCAGCTTTCCTATTTCGTCGGCTGGTTCCGCGACCTCATCCGCGAGAACCAGAAGGCAGGCGTCGACTGGCGCGACGTCGTCGACGGCCTGCGCCCCTTCAACCAGAAGATCTGGCAGAACTGGCCCGCCTCGGCCAAGCGCCGCTTTGTCGAACACACCAAGGCCTGGTGGGACATCCATCGCCACCGCATGGCACCCGAGGTCTACGCCAGGGTGACGGAGGCGGTGCAATCGGGGCGCATCCGGCCGATCGCCGGGCGCGTCGTCGGCGTCACGCCGGGCGACAGCTTCGCGGTGGAGGTCCAGTCGCGCCACACCCAGCGCCTCGAAACATTCGACGCCGCCCGCATCTATGATTGCTCCGGCATCGTGCGCGACATCTCGACCTCGTCGAACAGCGTGGTGCGCTCGCTGGTCGACCGCGGTCTGGCGCGGCCCGATCCGCTGCGCATCGGCCTCGACGTCTCGGCCGATTGCGAGATCATCGCCGTCGACGGCACCGTCTCGCGAAAAATCCTCGCCGTCGGGCCGCTGACGCGCGGCACCTTCTTCGAGATCGACGCCATTCCCGATATCCGCGTCCAGTGCGCCAGGCTGAGCAAGCGGTTGCTGGGATAGAGCAATTCCGGCGGCGATCGTATTTTTGGCCGACCCGTCTTCGGCTCGACCCGAAAGCGGCTTCCGCGATCGCACCATAGTCGGCTGGGTGCAGTCTGGTATTTATCCGGGGCGGCCCTATGTCAGCCGAACAACTTCCGTTCTTAACTATAAGACGGCAGGACTAAAGTCTTGCGTGCCGGTGGGCCTTGGTCTGAGGGGCCTTCAAACGTTCCGTACTTGTCCATTGGACGTTCCGTACTTTAGTCAATTGAGATATACGTGACTTGACGCAGACCCGTTGCAAAGGAGGCGCGATTCCAGCGCTTTCGGTGTTGCCGATTTGCTCGGAAACCCGGTTTCGAGCCAGGCTTTCTTTTTAGCTCGCAACGGCCGATTTCGACCGGATCTCCTTGACGGCGTTTGCGGTGGCGTCAGCGGTCTTGAGCGCGAGAGCGATGCAAAAAATGCCTTCCGCCGTCCGGATCGAAAGGATGCCTGGAAGGCCCTTCTCATCCTTGCACGTAAGGCTACGATTTGAAGCTGGCCTAGGGCTGCCAAGGGGAAAAGAATGGCCGGTGCGGGGATGCTTGGGTTGAAAGCAGGTCGCACCGGCCATTGCGGGTTAGGCTTCGATTTGGGATCGTCCCCCGCATGACCAAGCTATATGTATATTAGCTATAGCTCAACTGAGACTGAAGTCCCTCCCGCTGTCAGCCGGAAGCATAGCGTTCAGCCGCCCAAAGCCTCACACACGGCGCGCGCGGTCTCGGCGCCGGAAAAGTTCTGCTGGCCGGTGATCAGGTTGCCGTCGCGCACCGCACATTGCCATGTGCACGTTCGGCTAGCATGGTGAAATCGGCGGCTTCAACGAACGAGATGGTTCGTTAGACGGATGAGACGGTGCCGCAGCTTGGGGCCGTTGAGGTCGGCGCCCTACGGCGCCCCCCTCTGGCCTGCCGGCCATCTCCCCCTCAAGTGGGGAGATTGGCTGTGGCATCGTCTTCGCCAATCGTCGACTTTGTAAAATGGTGCGGCCCGCGAAGCTGTTGATCTCCCCCCTTGAGGGGGAGATGCCCGGCAGGGCAGAGGGGGGCGCTGTCCCGCCGGCGTCCCGGTCCGGCAGCGTATCGCCTCGCCCTGACGGGCGGCTGGAATTTCATTCCCCGTCTGGCCACCGGATTGGCACGATCTATCTTCTTTCCAACTGCGATCGGCTGGAAAAGACGCTAGGTTGATCCATGGAGGCTCCGACATGAGCGAGCACAGAAAAGCCACGGCCGACAGTGCCGCCTCGGACGGCGTGACATCCCGCCTGCGCCCGCCCTATGCGTCGGTGCTCGATCTGATCGGGCAAACGCCGATCGTCGAGCTGACCAAGTTCGATACTGGAAAATGCCGGCTGTTCATCAAGCTCGAAAGCCAGAACCCAGGTGGCTCGATCAAGGACCGCATCGCGCTGTCGATGATCGCGGCGGCCGAGAAGGATGGCAGGCTGAAGCCGGGCGGCACCATCGTCGAGGCGACCGCCGGCAATACCGGCCTTGGCCTCGCCCAGGTCGGCATCCCCAAGGGCTATCGCATCATCCTGGTGGTTCCCGACAAGATGTCGCGTGAAAAAATCCAGCACCTGCGCGCGCTCGGCGCCGAGGTGCGCATGACGCGCTCCGATGTCGGCAAGGGTCATGCCGAATACTACCAGGACATGGCGGAGAAGATCGCCGCCGAACTGCCCGGCGCCTTCTACGCCAACCAGTTCGCCAACCCGGCCAACCCGCTGGCGCATGAGACGACCACCGGCCCGGAAATTTTCTGGCAGCTCAACAGTGATGTCGACGCGGTGGTGGTCGGCGTCGGCTCGGGCGGCACGCTGACCGGGCTTGGCCGCTTCTTCGCTGGCGTGTCGCCGAAGACGGAGATGGTGCTGGCCGATCCGGTCGGCTCGGTGCTGGCGCCGCTGATCAAGACCGGCAAGATGGAAGAGGCGGGGAGCTGGACGGTCGAAGGCATCGGCGAGGATTTCGTGCCGCCCAATGCCGATTTGTCGCTGGTCAAGAAAGCCTATTCCATCACGGACAAGCAGAGCATGCTGGCGGTGCGCGATCTGCTGTCGCGGGAGGGCATCCTGGCCGGTTCTTCCTCGGGCACGCTGCTGTCGGCGGCCCTGCGCTATTGCCGCGAACAGACGGTGCCCAAGCGCGTCGTCACCTTCGTCTGCGACAGCGGCAACAAATATCTGTCGAAAGTGTTCGACGATTTCTGGCTGGCCGAGCAGGGGCTGGCCGAGCACGAACAGCATGGCGATCTGCGCGACCTCGTCATGCGCACCCACCGCACCGGCGACACGGTGTTCGTCGGCCCCGACGAAAGCCTGCTCAACGCCTATGGCCGCATGCGCCGCTCGGATGTCTCGCAGCTGCCGGTGCTCGACAATGGCAAGCTGGTCGGCATCGTCGACGAAAGCGACATCCTTGCCCATGTCGACGGCCCCTATGACGGGCGCTGGGAGCGCTTCAACGGCCCGGTGCGCACGGCGATGACCTCCAACCTGCACACGCTGCAGGCCAGCCAGACGCTGGACGCGCTGCTGCCGGTGTTCGACCGCAACGAGGTCGCCATCATCTTCGACGGCGACGAGTTCGTCGGCCTGATTACCCGCATCGACCTGATCAACCATCTGAGGCGCGCACGATGACCACATCCGGAAAGAACCGCCTGGCGTTTTCGACGCGCACCATCCATGGCGGCCAGAGCCACGATCCGCTGACCGGGGCGGTGATGGTGCCGATCTACGCCACCTCGACCTATGGCCAGCAGTCGCCCGGCGTGCACAAGGGTTTCGAATATGCCCGCAGCCAGAACCCGACGCGCTTCGCCTTCGAGCGCGCCGTGGCGGACCTGGAAAGCGGCTCGGCGGCTTTCGCGTTCGCTTCCGGCCTGGCGTCGATCGCCACAGTGCTGGAGCTGCTCGATTCCGGCGCGCATATCGTCGCCACCGACGACATCTATGGCGGCTCCTTCCGGCTGATGGAGCGGGTGCGCAAGCGCTCGGCCAGCCTGCAGGTCTCTTTCGTCGATTTCACCAATCTGGCCGCGGTTGAAGCCGCGATCCGGCCGGAGACAAAACTGCTGTGGGTCGAGACGCCGACCAATCCGTTGCTGCGCATCGTCGACCTCGAGGGCGTCGCGGCCCTGGCCCGGCGGAAGGGAATTTTGTCCGTCGCCGACAACACGTTCTGCAGCCCCTATATCCAGCGGCCGCTGGAGCTCGGCATCGACATCGTCGTCCACTCGACGACAAAATATCTCAACGGCCATTCCGACATGGTCGGCGGCGTCGCCGTCGTCGGCGACAACAAGGATCTCGCCGACCGGCTGAAATTCCTGCAGAACGCCATCGGCGCCATTTCGGGCCCGTTCGACAGTTTCCTGGCACTGCGCGGCTTGAAAACCCTGGCGCTCAGGATGGAGCGCCATTCCGCCAACGGCCTGAAGATCGCGCAATGGCTGGAAGCGCGAAAAGATGTGCGCCGCGTCATCTATCCCGGCCTCGCCAGCCACCCGCAACATGGCATCGCCGTCCAGCAGATGCATGCCTTCGGCGGCATGATCACGGCCGTGCTCGACCGCGACCTCGCCGGCACCAAACGCTTCCTTGAACGCACACAGCTGTTCACGCTTGCCGAAAGCCTCGGCGGCGTGGAGAGCCTGATCGAACACCCGGCGCTGATGACGCATGGCTCCATTCCCGCCGAGAAGCGGGATGAGATCGGCATATCGGATTCGCTGGTGCGGTTGTCGGCGGGGATAGAGGATGGCGATGATCTGATCGCCGATCTGGATCAGGCGCTGGGGGGCTGACACGAGCGCTCTGGGCGGCTTATGCCGATACCTGTCGGGTGTCGGCGCCCGCCCCTCACCTGCCTGCCGGCATCCTCTCCCCGTATAGTGACGGGGAGAGGGCGCTTTTGTCCGAACCGGATAGATAGGTAACAGAATGGACCGATAGCATGGGTGACAGTTTTCTTGTCCGCCGGGAGGACCGGCGATGGTTTGGCGAGAAACTGGGATCATGGACGAGCGGCTACGGTTTGTT
>NZ_RZSJ01000167.1:0-10808 GCF_003998025.1 Mesorhizobium sp. M8A.F.Ca.ET.021.01.1.1 | reverse complement strand
GGTGATCGTGGTTTCAAATCGCGAACCCTACATTCATAACCGCAAGGGGGACGATATCCAGCTGGTCGTGCCTGCCAGCGGGCTCGTTTCAGCGCTGGAGCCGATTACGCGCGCCTGCGCCGGCACATGGATCGCCTATGGCGGCGGTTCGGCCGATGCGCTTGTCGTCGATGAAAATGACCGCGTCGAGGTGCCGCCTGAAAACCCTTCCTACACGTTGCGCCGTGTCTGGCTGAGCGAGGAAGAACAGCAGGGCTATTATCTCGGCTTTGCCAATGAAGGGCTCTGGCCGCTCTGCCACATAGCCTTCACCCGGCCGATATTCCGCGCCTCCGACTGGGAGGCCTATGAGACGGTCAACCGCAAATTCGCCGACACCGTCGTGGCGGAGGCCCGCAACGAGCGGCCCATCGTGCTGGTCCAGGACTATCACTTCGCGCTGTTGCCGCGGATGATTCGGGAGCGCCTGCCGGAAGCGATCATCATCACCTTCTGGCACATTCCGTGGCCGAATTCCGAGGTGTTCAGCATCTGTCCATGGCGCGAGAAGATTCTCGAAGGACTGCTGGGCAGTTCAATCGTCGGCTTTCACACCCAGTTCCATTGCAACAACTTCATCGACAGCGTCGACCGCTTCCTGGAGAGCAGGATCGAGCGTGAGGATTCCGCCATCTCCTATGGCGGCCAGATCAGCCTGGTTCACGCCTATCCGATTTCAATCGAATGGGAGCCGCCGCATCTGAGCAAACTGCCTGCCGTTGCAGAATGTCGCCAGCTCATTCGCGAGAAATTCGGCCTGGCCGAGAACGTCAGGCTGTGCGTCGGCGTCGAACGCCTCGACTACACCAAGGGCATCCTCGATCGTCTCAACGCACTCGATGAGCTGCTGACACTGCATCCGGAATGGATCGGCAAGGTCGCGTTCCTGCAGATCGCCGCGCCCAGCCGCGGCACCTTGCCTGCCTATCAACAATTGTATGAGGAATGTCTGCGCCATGCCGAGGATATCAACGAGCGCCATGGTCGTGAAAACTATACCCCTGTGGTGCTGGTGACCGAACATCACTCGCAAACGGAGGTGTACGAGATTTACCGGGCCGCCGACGTCTGCATGGTCACCAGCCTTCACGACGGCATGAACCTGGTTGCAAAGGAGTTTGTCGCGGCCCGCGAGGATGAACAGGGCGTGCTGATGCTCAGCATGTTCGCCGGCGCGTCGAAGGAATTGCTGGAGGCGCTGATCGTCAATCCCTACGACGCGGCGATGATGGGCGACGCCCTGCTGCAGGCCTTGACCATGTCACCGGAAGAGCAACGTCAGCGCATGCGACGCATGCGCGAGGTCGTGCGCGAAAACAATGTCTATCGATGGGCGGGCAGCATGCTGTTCGATGCGGCGCGCCTGCGCAAGCGGGATGCGGTCGATCGTGCCGTCAGCGCCGCCCCACGTTCTCCTGGTCCCAGTTCTCCCGGCAATGTGATATCGCTGCTCGACCGCAAGCGCGTGGCGGCCCTGTGATGTCGACATTGTCAAACTTGACCGTACCCAAAGTCCCGCAGGGTGCGTGGGCCTTGTTCCTCGATATCGACGGCACGCTTCTCGAACATGCCGCGCATCCCGATGCGGTGGTTGTCGGCGATGAGTTGCGGACGCTGTTGGTGGGGCTCGAATTGCAATTGGACGGAGCTCTGGCGTTCATCACGGGGCGGTCGATCGCTGCTGTCGATCATCTTTTCCAGCCCCTCAGATTGCGCGCCGCCGGGCTTTACGGTCTTGAGCACAGGCTCGCGCGTGATGGGCCGGTCGAGGCGGCGGGAGAGCCCGCCGACATCGCCGCACTTGCCGAGGAGATCGAAGCGGAGCTGGATAGTGCGGACGTCTATATCGAGCGCAAGGGTCCGATCCTGGCAATCCACACACGAGCGGCACCGCACTTGTTGCAGCGCGCGACGCAACTGATCGAGCAGGCGCTGGACAGGTTGCCCGTGGGGTATCGGGTGCTGGCCGGCAATGCCGGCGTCGAATTGATGCCGTTGGAGGCGGCGAAGGGAGCGGCAATCAGGCGCTTTTTGGATCTGCCAGCTTTCGAGGGGAGGCGGCCAGTGTTTCTGGGCGACGACACATCCGACGAGAATGGTTTCGAGGCCGTCAATGAGATGGACGGCATTTCGATCCGGATAAAACCGCGCGGACCGACAGCGGCGCGCCATGCGCTGGCCGACGTCGGCGAGGCTTTGGCTTGGCTGGGTGCGGTGAGCCAGAGCAACTTGGATGGATCGACCGGTCTGATCCATCCCTTGAACCGAAGGAGTCGGCGATGACCCAATTCACCAGTCTCATCCAGGAGATGATGCCTGCTTGGCTACGCCGGCGCTCGGTCCCGAATGCGCACGAGAGCGAGCCGAGTTTGGATCCGTCGCGCCCGCGGGACGCGGACGAGGTCTGGCGCCAGTTTGTCCAAAAGGATCTCTTTGGCGCCGACACACAGGATCACGCCGAGGCGGAGGATAAAAAGACCGACCGCCACTGAGGGCGGGTTAGCCGTCCCCGAAAACCAGCGAAACATTGCCGCCGGCGTGGCGTTCAAGGCGGCCGGCGAGGTCGAGTTCAAGCAGCACCATGAAAACCTGGGCGGGGTGCAGGCCGGTGTGACGGATGATCTCGTCGACCGGCACCGGCGTCGGCCCCAGCGCTTCGATCACCTTGGCCCGGTCGCTCTCGCCTGGTGGCGCCGTGGCCGAAAAGTCGGGCGGGTCTTCAAACGGCGGCGGATCAGGTGTTCGCATGCCGGTCAGCGGAAGGATCGCCCTGGAGATGTCCGAAGCCTCGGTGACCAGCGTCGCTCCATCCTTGAGCAGGCCGTTGGTACCGGCGGCGCGTGGATCGAGCGGGGAGCCAGGCACGGCAAAGACCAGTCGGCCCATGTCGCCGGCAAGCCTGGCGCTGATCAGCGAGCCGGAGCGCTGCGCAGCCTCGACCACGACCAATCCAAGGGCGGCACCGGCGACAAGGCGGTTGCGGCGCGGGAAATCCTGGGCGCGTGGCTGCCAGCCGAACGGCATTTCCGAGATGATGGCGCCACGCTCGGTAATGTCATCGCACAGGCCGGTATTTTCGGGCGGGTAGGGCAGGTCGAGGCCACCGGCGAGCACTCCGACCGTGCCGGTCAAGAGACTGCCCTGATGCGCCGCCGTGTCGATGCCGCGCGCCAGGCCGGAGATGATGCCATAGCCGTCTCCTGCGAGATCGGCTGCCAGCATGCGCGCCATCTTGATGCCGGCAAGCGATGCGTTGCGGGCGCCGACGATCGCGATCCCCGGCAACCGGAACACCGCGGCGTTACCCTTGACCGCCAGCAGCGGCGGCGGATTGTCCATGCTGCGCAGCAGCGGCGGATAGTCTGCCTCGCCGATGCCGACAAAGCGTGCACCGATCCGCCGCGCGGCCTCCATCTCGGCCTCGGCTTCGGCCAGCGAAGGGATGCGCACGATCCGGTTGGCGCCACCGGAAATCATCAGTTCCGGCAGCATTTCCAACGCGACCTCGGCCGAACCGAAACGGTTGATCAGGTCGCGAAAGGAGGCCGGGCCGACATTCTGGGTGCGGATCAGCCGCAACCAGCTCAGCCGCTGGCGATCGGTGAGACGCGGCCCGGCGGCCGGTTCGCTCACCCCTTGGCTCCGATCTTGCCTTCGGTGCCGGCCATCAGCCGCGAAATATTGGCCCTATGCTTGATGAAAACGATGATGCTCATCACCACGAACAGCGCTGCAACCTGGGGTGTGCTCATGACGTAGAGGGCGATCGGGACGACGACGGCTGCAGCAAGCGCTGCAAGCGAGGAGAAGCGAAACAGAAAAGCCATCACCAGCCAGACAACGGCAAAGATCAGCGCCACCTGCCAGGCGAGGCCGATCAGCACGCCGAGATAGGTCGCGACGCCCTTGCCTCCTTTGAACCCCAGCCATGCCGGAAACAGGTGCCCCAGAAAAGCGCCAAGGCCGGCCCAGACCGCTGTTTCAGGCGCGAAATGGCCTGCTATCAGCACGGCGGCCGTGCCCTTCAGCGCGTCAAGCAGCAAGGTCGCGGCGGCAAGCCCCTTGTTGCCGGTGCGCAGCACATTGGTGGCGCCGATATTGCCGGAGCCGATCTTGCGCACGTCACCGAGGCCGGCCGCGCGGGTAAGCAGCAGGCCGAACGGAATTGAGCCCAGCAGATAACCGAACACCAACGCCAGGATCAGGCCATACGTCATTGTTTCCCCCGCATTTCCCCCGGCCATGCTCGATGTCGCATGGCTATTGCCGGCTCAGGCGGAAAACACTGTGCGGCCCGCCACCAGCGTTTGCAAGACCTTGCCCTGCAGGCGTGCGCCTTCGAAACAGGTGTTTTTCGAGCGCGAGCGGATGCCGCTTTCACTGACGATCCAGGGCTCGTCGAGATCGACAAGCGCGAGATCGGCTAACGCGCCTGGCTTCAGCGTGCCGCCGGGCAATCCGAACAGCCGCGCCGGCGCGGTGGACAAGGTCTCGATCAGCCGGAGCAAAGGCACATCGCCATTGTGGTAGAGGCGCAAGGCAGCGCCCAGCAGGGTTTCGAGTCCGATGGCACCGGCTGCCGCGTCGGCGAAAGGCAGGCGCTTGGTGTCGACATCCTGCGGATCATGCGAGGAGACGATGACATCGACCGTACCGTCCCTGACCGCCTCGATGACAGCCAGCCGGTCTTCCTCGGCGCGCAGCGGCGGCGTCAGGCGAAAGAAGGTGCGGTACTCGCCGACGTCGTTTTCGTTGAGCGACAGATTGTGGATCGACACGCCCGATGTCACTGCCGCTCCGTCGGCCTTCGCCCGTGCCATGGCGCTTGCCGCCATTGCCGTCGAGATCTTCGCGGCATGGTACGAACCCCGCGTCAGCCGCGCCAGCGCAAGGTCACGCTCGAGCGGGATGGATTCGGCTTCACGCGGAATGCCGGAAAGGCCGAGCCAACTGGCATACAGGCCTTCATTCATGACGCCCGATGACCCAAGGTCGGCATCCTGCGTTTCATGGACGATGGTGGCGCCGAAATCGCGCGCGTAGGTCAGCGCGCGGCGCATCACCAGCGCGCTCGATATGGTGTGCCGGCCATCGGTGAAGGCGACCGCGCCGGCCTCGCGCAGCAGGCCGAACTCCGTCATCTCGCGCCCGTGGAGGCCCTTGGTGATGGCTGCGGCCGGAAAGATGTTGACGACGGCCGTATCCTTGGCGGTGCGCAACACGAATTCGACCAGCGCCACATTGTCGATCACCGGGTCGGTGTCGGGCATCATGACGATCGACGTCACTCCGCCGGCGGCCGCGGCGACACTCGCCGAAGCGATGGTTTCGCGATGCTCGCCGCCCGGCTCGCCGATGAAGACCCGGCCATCGATCAAACCTGGCATGATCGCCTTGCCGGCGCAGTCGATTGCCGTGGCGCCTTCGGGGACGCCCTGGTTCAGCGCCGCCTTGCCCGCGGCAACGATTTTCTTGCCATCGACTATGACGGAGCCGACTTCGTCGATGCCGCGCGAAGGGTCGACGATGCGGGCGCGTTCAAAGACAGTCGTGCTCATGCGCCGCGACCCTCTTGATTGCGGCTCTCTTGATTGCGACGGGGATCAAGCAGCGCTTCCATCACCGCCATGCGCACGGCGACACCCATTTCCACCTGTTCCTGGATGACGCTTTGCGGGCCGTCGGCGATTTCGGAGGCGATCTCGACACCTCGGTTCATCGGGCCGGGATGCATGACCAGCGCGTCATCCTTGGCCGCCTTCAGCTTCTCGGCATCAAGGCCGAAATAGCGGAAATATTCGCGCACCGACGGCACGAAGGCGCCTTCCATGCGCTCGCGCTGCAAGCGCAGCATCATCACCACATCCGCGTCCTTCAGGCCTTCCGCCATCGAGCGGCAGACGATCACGCCCATCCTGTCAATGCCCGAGGGCAGCAGCGTCGAGGGTGCCACCACCCGCACCTGTGCGCCAAGGGCGTTGAGCAGCATGATGTTGGAGCGCGCCACGCGCGAATGCAGGATGTCGCCGCAGATCGCCACGATCAGCTTCGACAACGGACCCTTGGCGCGGCGGATGGTGAGCGCGTCGAGCAGCGCCTGTGTAGGGTGTTCATGGGCGCCGTCGCCGGCATTGACAACCGAACAGCCGACCTTCTGGGCCAGAAGGGCCGCGGCGCCCGCCGACTGGTGGCGGATGATCAATATGTCGGGCCGCATGGCGTTCAGCGTCATCGCGGTGTCGATGAGCGTCTCGCCCTTCTTCACCGAGGAACTCGCCACCGACATGTTCATGACATCGGCGCCAAGCCGCTTTCCAGCCAGTTCGAACGAGGACTGCGTGCGGGTCGAGGCTTCGTAGAAGAGGTTGATCTGGGTGCGGCCGCGCAGCGTCGAGGTTTTTTTCTCGGACTGCCGCGAGATCGCGACCGCTCGATCCGCCCTGTCGAGCAACAGCTCGATGTCGGCGGGCGAAAGATCGCTGATGCCCAGAAGATGGCGGTGAGGATAGAGTGGCAGGGACGAAGCGTCGGTCATCTCAAGGGGCTGCTATAGGGTGCGGATTTCGCGCCCGCAAGCACCCGCTTTGCATTGACGCCGTTCTCCCCGGTATTTTCGTCGCGCGCGCAGCAACGCTTGGCTATATCTAGCCGATGGCCTCGGATTCGAGGCTTTCCGACGATAAGGCCTTTCTAGAAGGATTGGGCGTGACCGACGACGTAACGAACCAGCCGCCGCCGCTGACGGGCGGCAACGCCTGGCGAGGCGATCCGTTGCTGATCCAGCTTGCCGAGCGCTTTTCCGATCCGGTGCGCAAGGATCTCGACGGGCTTGGCCGTTTCGTGCTCACGCAAGAAGCGCAGGAACTGGCCCGCCTGGCCAATGTCGAGACGCCAAAACTCAGGACGCACGATCGCCAGGGACGGCGCATCGACCTGGTCGAGTTCCATCCGGCCTACCACGCCTTGATGCGCCGTTCGGTGGCCAACGGTCTGCACTCCTCGGTCTGGGAAAATGGCGACGCCGAGATTGGCCGCCGCCATCAGGTGCGGGCCGCCCGTTTCTACCTGACGGCGGAACTCGAGACCGGGCACCTGTGCCCCATCACCATGACCAGCGCCTCGCTGGCGGCATTGATGGCCAGCCCAAAACTGTTTCGCGAATGGGCGCCGCGCGTGACGACCCGCAAATACGACCAGAGCCAGAAGCCGCCGGTCGAGAAGACCGGACTGACGCTCGGCATGGGCATGACCGAGAAGCAGGGCGGCACGGATGTGCGGGCCAATGTGACCAGGGCGGAACGCGTCGGAAGCGGGTTCTACCGCCTGTCGGGACACAAATGGTTCATGTCGGCGCCGATGTCGGATGCCTTCCTGGTGCTGGCGCAGGCGCCGGAGGGGCTGTCGTGCTTCCTGGTGCCACGTGTGCTCGGTGACGGGTCGGGCAATGGCTTTCGCTTCCAGCGGCTGAAGGACAAGCTCGGCAACCGCTCCAACGCGTCTTCCGAAGTCGAGTTCGTCAACGCCATCGGCGAGATGGTCGGCGAGCCCGGCGCCGGCGTCAAGACGATCATGGACATGGTGACGTTGACCCGGCTCGACTGCGCGGTGGCGTCTTCGGCGATCATGCGGGCGGGGCTGGCCGAAGCGATCCATCATGCCCGCCATCGCCAGGTGTTCGGAACCAACCTGATCGAGCAACCGCTTATGCAGCGCGTGCTGGCCGACATGGCGCTCGATGTCGCCGCGGCGACCGCGCTGTCATTCCGGCTGGCGCGTTCCTTCGACGAGGCGGCGAGCGATCGCGGCGAGGCGGCCTTCGCCCGCGCCATGACGCCGGTCGTCAAATACTGGGTCTGCAAGATCGCGCCGCCGCTGCTTTACGAGGCGATGGAATGCCTTGGCGGCAATGGCTATGTCGAGGAAGCTCCACTCGCCCGCTATTACCGTGAAGCGCCTGTCAACGCGATCTGGGAAGGATCGGGCAATGTCATGGCGCTCGACGTGCTGCGCGTGCTTGGCCGCGCGCCCGGCCTTTTCGAAGAGGTGCTGGGCGGCATCGACCGCGACCTCGGCGCCGGCGGGCGCGGCACGATCGGTGTTCTGAAGGCGGCCATGCAGGTGGCTTCGACCGACGAGGGCTCGGCCCGGCTGCTTACGGAACAGCTTGCGCTGTCGGCGGCGGCCGCCGAGTTACGCCGACTGGGGGCAGGGCGGATCGCCGATGCTTTCGTCGAGACGCGGCTCGCGGGCCAGTGGCGCAATACCTACGGTATGCTCGATTCGCGTCACGATGCGCGCATGATCATCGATACGCTCTATCCGCCGGTGAATTGACGCGATGCCGGTCATCGGGGGCGTTGCCGATCCCCGCCGTCGCCGTTAACCTTAACAAATGGTTTCCGTTGCGGCGGCGAACCGCAAAGCCCACTGTCATTCCTGTCGAAGCAGGAATCACGATGCGACACGTATTGACCTCCTTTCTGTCGGTGCACTGGGCGATCGTTTTCGCTCTGCTCGCGCTGATCTGTATCGATGGAAATCGAGGCGTGGCGGCGGCTCTTGGCGTACTCGGCGTGACCGTCGAGAGCGCCCGATTGATCAATCTGGAGAACATCGTCGTGGTCGCTCCACTGGCGACCGCATTGCTGGTCGTGGCGGTGCTGTTCTTCTGGGCCTTTGTCGATACGCTGATCAACGACGCGTCCAGCCCGGGTGCCGACAGCGTCGTTCGCATCGCCTTTATTTCCGCTTCCGGCGTGATGTCGATGATCCTGATCGGCGGCGCTGCCCAAGGCATCAACGGTCTGTTCATGGTGGTGGCTGTGCAATTGGCCGCACTCCTGGCCTCCTATGTCGCGATGCTCGCCGAGCGGCGTTCGGTAGCCGCGTTGGATGAGGACGATTTCCACGCCACGGCGCACAGCATGGCGAAGGCCGCGGCGCATAATTCACTGCTCTCCCTGATATCGGGTCGGACTGGCTCGAACGGAAAGGGAGGCCGCTGATGCGTTACATCTTCGGAATGTGGGCCGCCCCGATGGCAATTTTCTGGGGCTGGTTCTATCTGTCGGCCAACGACATCAATTTCGGCTACGTCATGTTCAGCCGGCAGACGCACGACTTCTTCTTCCAGCTCTACGGCCAGATTCTGGGCATCGACCCATCGATCATCCCCGGAATGGTGGCGAAGACTTGCGTCTTCGACGGGCTTCTGCTGACGGCCTTGTGGGCATTCCGCAGGCGTCGCGAGATTTTGGGCTGGGTCAGCCGGCGCTGGACGGGTCCGGTTCGGTTCGATCGGCTGCATCGAGCGACTGAAGCCGGTCCAAAACTCCCTGCAGAATAAAGGCGGCTGCCGCCGAATCGATCTTGCCGGCGCGTTTGGCGCGCGAGAAGTCCATTTCGATCAGCGTCCGTTCGGCCGCGACCGTCGATAGCCGCTCATCCCAGAACACGAAGGGCAGGTCGCTCAGTTGCGCCATGTTGCGCACGAAGGCGCGCGATTTCTGGGCGCGTGGGCCTTCGGATCCGTCCATGTTGATCGGCAGTCCGATCGCCACCGCGCCGACATTCTCCTTCTCCAGCAACGCCAGAAGGACGGCGGCGTCGATCGAGAATTTCTTTCTGAGGATGACCGGGCGGGGATGGGCGAAGGAGAACCCCCGGTCGGAAACCGCGACACCGATCGTCTTGTCGCCGAGATCGAGCCCCGCCAGGGTCCTGCCGTCGGCGAGGCGCGCCGGCAATTGCTCAATCGTGATGACAGCCAACGGTTTTCCCTCGTCTTTTCGGTAGCACGCGTCTTTTCGAATGCGCGGCGGACACTATACCCTTTGATCTCGGGGCTAGCGGCGTTCTATCCTCTGGCTCGACAAAAATCGAGGAAATGCATTGATGAAATTGACCTGGTACGGCCACTCGGCGTTCCGCATCGAAACCGGTGCCGCGAAAATCCTGATCGACCCTTATTTGATCGGCAACCCGTCCTGGACCGGCGGTTGGGAAGAGCCTGCCGAAGGGATCACGCATGTTCTTTTGACACACGGGCACAGCGACCACATCAGCGGCGCGCTGGAAGTGCTCGGCAAGAGTGGCGCTCAACTGGTCGCCAATTTCGAAATCTGCATGCACCTAGTCGGCAAGGGCGTCAGCGACAAGAAGATCAATCCCGGCAACATCGGCGGCACGGTCGATTGCGGCGGCTTCACCACCACCTTTGTCCAGGCGCTGCACTCCTCCTCCTTTGGCGAAGATGGCGGCAGGAACGTCTATCTCGGCAATCCGGGCGGGCTCGTCCTGCATTTCCCGGATGACCGCACGCTCTATCATATGGGCGATACCGATATCTTTTCCGACATGGCGCTGATCAACGAACTGCACGAGCCGAAGATCGGCATTGTCCCGATCGGCGACCGCTTCACCATGGGCGGCGCGGTGGCGGCCCTTGCCTGCCGCCGCTTCTTCAAGTTCGACACGGTTGTCCCTTGCCATTTCGGCACGTTTCCGATGATCGATCCGACGCCCGAAAAGTTCGAAGCCGGCTTGGAAGGGTCCGGCGTCAAGGTCGCGTTGCCGAAAATCGGCCAAGCGATTACCATCTAGAAACAACGAAAGCGGAACAAATCCATGGCGTTGGGGCGATCTCTTTGCGTTTCGATGGTTGTCGCGGCGTCGCCCGCGCTCGCCGCCGATGATTTCATCGACGGCGTCTATCTGCAGTCCGAGGAGCTTTTGTGGACAGGCCAGGAAGGAGACGCTGCAGACGCTTG